>DASRES010000014.1 GCA_035651955.1 Acidimicrobiia bacterium | reverse complement strand
GCGCGGACCCGTCCGACCTGGCCTTCGTCACGCTCACGCTCGTCGACGAGCAGGGAACGACGGACACGAGCGCCGACCGGAAGGTGACGGTCGAGCTCGACGGTCCCGCCGCGCTCCAGGGCTTCGCGAGCGCGGACCCTCGATCGGAGGAGTGCTTCACGGACGCCTGGTGCACGACGTTCGGCGGCCGCGCGCTCGCGGTGGTGCGGCCGACGGGCCCGGGCGTGATCACGCTCACCGCGGTCGCGGACGGGTGCGAGCCGCAGCACGTGCGGGTCGTCGCGCGCTGATGACCTGGGAGCTGCGCTGGCACCCGTTCCGCGCCGAGTGGGTGCTGTTCACGTCGCACCGTGACGCCCGGCCGTGGATCGGCGCGACGGTCGCGGACGACGAGCCGCGCGCGCCACAGGACAACGCGCTCGCGCCGCTCGGGAAGCGGATCGACACGACGAACCCCGACTACCGCGGCGTGTTCGTGTTCACGAACGACCTGCCCGTGTTCTCGGCCGACGCGCCGGAGCCGTCGTCGGGTGACGACCTGTACCGGACGCGGCGCGCGGCCGGGACCGCCGAGGTCGTCTGCTACCACCACGACCCGACGCGGTCGATGGCGGGTCTCGACGACGACGAGGTGACCGCGGTCGTCACGGCGTGGCGCGAGCGAACGCGCGCGTTGGAGGCGCGCGACGACGTCGCGCACGTGCTGATCTTCGAGAACCGGGGCGCGGCCGTCGGGACGTCGAACCCCCACCCCCACTGCCAGATCTACGCGGGTGCCCTCGTCTACGGGACGATGGCCCGCGAAGCCGAGGTCGCGCGCGAGCACCATGCGCGCACGGGACGTTCGCTGCTCGCGGACGTCGTCGCGCGCGAGGTCGACGGCCCGCGCGTCGTGACGGAGGATGGCGCGTTCTTCGCGTGTGTCCCGTGGTTCGCTCGGTACGCGTACGAGGTGCACGTCCTGCCCCGCGGGCCGGTGACGTCGCTCGTCGACCTCGACGACGGCGCGTGTCGCTCGCTCGCGCTCGTGCTGCGCGAGGTCGTTCGCCGCTACGACGCGCTCTGGGGCATCCGCATGCCGTACGTCCTCGCCGTGCACCAGGCCCCCGTCGGCGACCACCCGCACTACCCGTTCCACGTCGAGCTGCACCCGCCGCTGCGCGCGCCCGGCCTGCTCAAGTACCTGGCCGGGCCCGAGATCGGCGGCGGCTCCATGACGAACGAGTCCGACCCCGACGAGAAGGCGGCGGAGCTGCGTGGCGCGCTCGCCTGACACGCCGGAGGACGCGCGCCGGTTGCTGTGCGCGCTCGGCGACCACATCCGCGACGTCGTCGTCGGGGCTCGCGGGATGGATATGACAGCGATCGACGGCTCGACCGCGGCCGACACGATCTACGCGATCGACCGCGTCGCCGACGACGCGCTCGTCGAATGGTTCGCGCGCCACTGGCCGGGCGTGGAGCTGGTGTCGGAGGGTCTCGACGAACCGGCCGTGCTCGCAGCCGACGCGGAATGGACCGTGATCGTCGACACGATCGACGGCACGCGCGGACTGATGTACGACAAGCGGCCCGCGTGGTCGCTCGCGGCGGCCGCACCGCGCGGTGGCTCGCTGCGCGACGTCGTCACCGCGGCGATGACCGAGCTGCCGACGGCGAAGCAGGGTGCGGCCGACCAGCTGAGCGCGGTGCGTGGCGCGGACGCCGTCGTGGCGGAGCGCGTCGACCTGCGCGACGGTGCGCGCCACACCCTGCCCGTGCGTCCGTCGACCGCGACCGACCTCGAGCATGGCTTCGCCGGCATCGCGAAGTTCTTCGTGCCGGGCAAGCCGGCCCTCGCCCACCTCGAGAGCGAGCTGTTCCGGCGGCTCGGCTCGCGGGTCGTCTTCGACGACGAGTACATCTCGTCCGGCGGGCAGCTCCACGAGCTGATCGCAGGGCACGACCGCTTTGTCGCCGATCTGCGGCCGCTCGTCGACCCGGGCGCGCTCGCATGCCACCCGTACGACGTGTGCACCGCGATGCTCCTGGAGGTGGCGGGCGGCGTCGTGACCGATCCGTGGGGTGGCCCGCTCGACGTCCCCCTCGACACGACGTCACCCGTGGCGTGGGCCGGGTACGCGAACGGCGCGCTCGCGGCGCGCGTCGGTCCCGTCCTCGCGCAGCTCGTCGATGACCTCGCTCGGTAGCGCGCCCGGACGGCTCGACCTCCTCGGCGGCGTCGCCGACTACTCGGGCGCGCTCGTGCTCGAGATCCCGACCCGCGTCACGACAACGGTCGTCGCCGAGCCCGAGAGCGCGTTCTCCGTCGGATCCGTCTCGCTACCGGCGGGTGAGGTGCAACGGCTCGCGTCGCTGCCGTATCTCGCAGTGCGCACCGAGGTCGCCGCGTTCCCGAAGTGGACGCGTTACGTGCTCGGGGTCGCGATCGTCCTCGCCCGCCATCACGTGGTCGACGTACCGAGCGCGCGGCTCACCGTGTCGTCCGACGTCCCGCAGTCCGTCGGTGTCTCGTCGAGCGCGGCGTTGGAGGTCGCGACGGCGCGCGCACTGGGCGCGGGCACGCTCGACGGGCTCCGTCTCGCCGCGTTCTGCCAGGAAGCCGAGAACCGGGTCGTCGGCGCGCCGTGCGGGATCATGGACCAGGTCGCGGTCACGCTCGGCGTGCCCGGCGCCCTGCTGCCGATCCTGTGCCGGCCGGCAACGATCGAGCCGCCGGTCGCGCTCCCACCGGGAGTCGAGGTCGTCGGTGTGCCGACGGGCGCGCGTCACGACGTCAGCGGCGCGCCCTATCGCCGCGCGCGAGCTGCCGCGTTCATGGGCAAGCGGATCGCCGAGGATGCGACGGGCGAGGCGTGCGCGTGGGTCAGCGAGCTCCCGTTGCACGCGACGGACGCCCTCCCCGATGAGCTCGACGGCGCGTCGTTCCGCGAGCGCTGGGTGGGCACGGACGACGACATGACGACCGTGGAGCCCGGCGAGGTGTACCCGGTGCGTGCGGCGACGCGCTTCGGGATCGAGGAGCACGCGCGTTGCGAGCAGGCACTCGCGCACCTGCGCCGCGGTGAGCTCGGCGCGCTCGGGCCGGCGCTCGCGGCGAGCCACCGGGCGTACGACGCGATGGGACTGGGACACGCGGCCGCGACCGCCGTGGTCGACGACGTGCTGAACCGCCCGGGCGTCCACGGCGCGCGCTCGAGCGGCGGTGGGTGCGGCGGGACGGTCGTGGTCGTGTGCGACGAGGGCGCACTCGATGACGTTCCCGGCCTGGTCCGTTGACAGGGCGGTCCCGGGACGGCTTCACCGGACGACGAACGGCGACGGCCGGCGGCCGCTCGGAGTCAGGCGCTGCCGGTCACGCTGGCGACGTCGGCGGTCCCGCTGCGTTGGATGGCGCGCTTGTCGGTGCCCAGGTACGACGCGATGACGGCCGCGTTCTCGCGCAGCTCGGCCGGTGTTCCCTCCGCGATCACCTGACCGGTCTCGAGGCAGTAGACGCGGTCGGTGATGCCCATGATGAAGGGCATGTCGTGCTCGATGACGAGCAGCGACGCGTCGAGCTCGTCGCGGATCCGGAGCAGCAGCGGCCCGAACGCCTCGGTCTCGCGTTGCGCGACACCGGCGGTCGGCTCGTCGAGGCACAGCACGCGCGCGTCGAGCGCGAGGAGCGCGGCGAGCTCGACGATGCGGCGCGTACCGGTGGAGAGCTCCGCGATGAAGCGGTCGGCGTAGCGGCCCAGACCGAGGAAGTGGATGATCTCCTCCGCCTCCGCGCGCTGCGCGCGGTCGGTCTTGTATCCCGCGGGCAGGAAGAGGGCGGTCGTGCTGAAGCGGGTGCGGTGACGGGCTTCGAGTGCGACCTGCACGGTCTCGCGCACGGTCAGGTCGGGAAACAGGCGCGCGGCCTGGAACGTGCGACCGAGCCCGCGGCGGGCGCGCCGCGCTGGTGTGAGCCGGGTGACGTCGTGGCCGAGGAGCTCGACGCGGCCCGTCGACGGCACGAACCCACCGATCGCGTTCATCAGCGTGGTCTTGCCCGCACCGTTCGTGCCGATGAGGCCGACGACCTCCCGCGCGCCGACGCTGACGCTGACGTCGTCGACCGCGACCCGCCCGCCGAAGTGGACCGACACCCCGTCGGTGCGCATCACGTCCGCGGGAAGGACGACGTCGGCGGGCCGTGCGACGCGTGCGCGCGGCATCTCCGTGGACTTCGGTGCCACGACGGTCTCGGGCAGGCGCCGATCCAGCCACGCGAACAGCGCGTCGCGCACCGAGTAGCCGATCTGCACGAGCCCGCCCGGGAAGTACATCAACAGCAGCAGCAGGCCGATGCTGCTCGTCAGGAGCGGTACCAACGTGCTCGACGGCCAGAACGCGGGCAGGCCCACGACCCACAGCGACCCGAGGATCGGCCCCGCGACCGAGCCGACGCCGCCGATCACCGCGATCGACACCGCCTGCAGCGAGTCGCCGACGGTGAACACCTCGTTGATGCTGATCGTCGACAGCAGCGCGCCGAGAAGCGCGCCGCCGAACGCGGCCATGCCGCCGGCGAGCGCGAACGCCTGCAGCTTCTCGCGTGCGGGTGACACCGTGTACGCCGCCGCGGAGTGCGCGTTGTCGCGCACGCCGATCATCGAGCGGCCGACACCCGAACGCCGCAACCGCGCGACGAGCAGCATGCAGATCACGAGCGCGACGAGCGCGACGAAGTAGAAGTTGCGCTGGGACGCGAGGTCGAGACCTCCCACGATCGGCCGCTGCACGAACACCGACCCGCTGCTGCCGCCGGAGAGGAACGGTCGCTGGAACATGTACTGCTGCGCGGCGAGCGCGAACACGTAGGTGACGACCGCGAGGAGCAGACCCCGGACGCGTAACGCTCCCGCGCCGATCAACGTCGCGACGAGCGCTCCCACCGCGGTCACGACGAGGAGAGCCACGATCGGCGAGACGGTCGGGAAGTTGACCTCGAGACGGTGGGTGCCGTACCCGAGGCCGAGCGAGTGGCCGTTCACGAGCGCGGCGTAGCCGAGCGCGCCGAGCCCGGCGAACGCGGCCTGCCCGAGCGACACCTGCCCTCCCCAGCCGGTCAGCACGACGAGCGACAGCGCGACGATCGCCAACAGGAGCATCCGCGCGTACAGGAAGTGCCGCGACGGCGCCGTGACGATGAACGGCAACGCGATCGCGGCGACCAACGCGACCACGCCGAGGAGCCGCGGCAACTGGCGCACCCACCAGATCTCGCGCAGCCGCTCCGGGATCGGCTTCACCCGCGGCGCGAACGAGAACGACGCGTCGTCGTCCGCGCTCTCCCGCCGGGCGATCAGCCACGTGACGACGACCACCACGACGAACAACAGACCGTCGGTCAGGCCGGCCTGGGTCGGCGCGTTGTACTTGATGACCGCTTCGAGGATCCCGATCGCGACACCGGCGGCGAGTGCCCGCGGGAACGACACCATCCGGGCGATCAACGCCGCCGCCAGCACGCGGCTCAACGTGTTCGGCCCGATCGTCGTCAGGCCCGTCACGCTCCCGGAGGTCCCGGCGAGCAGGATGATCGACACCGCCGACACGGCCCCGCCGATCGTCCACACCAGCGTCGAGAGGATCTTCGGGTTGATCGCGGACAGGCGCGCCCGTTCCGGGTTCGCGGCTGCCGCGCGGACCGCCTTGCCGACGTCCGTGCGGGTCAGGAACCACGTGAGCAGCAGTGTGATCACCGGGACCGCAACGAGCACCGACAGCTCCTGACCCCGGACGCGCAAGCCGAGGACGTGCCACGTCCCGAGCACCGCGCTCGGGTACGGCGTGTCGATGCTCGCGTCCATGTGCGGCAACGCCGTCTGCGCGGCGAGCGCGAGCTGCGCGATGCCGATCGTCGCGACGAGGACGATGACGCGCGGCGCCCGGAACAGTCGAGTGATGACGGTGACCTCGCACGCCGCCGCGAACGCCCCACCCGCGACCAGCGCGACGAGCACCGCGGGCCAGTAGTTCCAGTGGTACTTCACGACCAGCAGCGCGAGCAGCGCGGCCGACAGCGCGCCCATCGCCCCGACCGCGAAGTTGATCACCCGGCTCGAGCGGTAGATCAACACGATGCCCAGCGCGAGCAGACCGATCGACAGGCCGTCGACGAACCCGCCGTAGACGGTCTGGCGGGTGATCGTGAGCGCGAGCGCTGACGCCATGGCTATGCCTGCTCGCTGCCGAGAAAGACCGCGCGCACCAGGTCGTCACGCTCCAGAAGATCCGCCGCGCGGCCCTCGAACTGGATGCGACCCTTCTCCATGAACACCGCGCGGTCCGCGATCGCAAGCGCGACGTTCAACGACTGCTCCACGATGATCATCGTCTGCCCTGCCTGCTTCAGCCGGTCGACGACACCCAAGAGGTTCTCGACCATCACCGGCGCGAGCCCCAGCGACAGCTCGTCGATCAGCAAGATCTCCGGGTCGTGCATCAACGCCATCGCGAGGCCGAGCATCTGCTGCTGCCCGCCCGACAGCCGGCCTGCCTCGTCGTCCAACCGGTCGCGCAGCTCGGGAAAGATCGACAGCGCGCGCTCCATCCGGCCGCGCCGCTCGCTGCCGTTGCTGCGGTACATGAACCCGGCCATCTCGAGGTTCTCCCGCACCGACATCGGGTCGAAGATCGCCTTGCCGCCCGGCAGCTGATGGATCCCCCAGCGCACGCGCGTCTCGGGCGACGACAGCGTCACGCTCTGGCCGTTGAGACGAACGACGCCGCGCGCGGGGATGCCGAGCCCGCTGATCACCCGCAGCACCGTCGACTTGCCCGCGCCGTTCGTGCCCAGCAATGCGAGCGTCTCGCCGCGCCGCACGTCCAGGTTCACGTCGAACAGCACCTGCACGGGGCCGTACGCGAAGTCGATGTTGCGCATCTGCAGCACCGGGACGTCACCCGGGTTGTCCCGCAGCCGGCGTTGCTCCGCCTCGAGCTCGTGGATCTCCTCGACGATCAGCGAGAGGTCGTTGCGCAGGAACCGCGCGCTGTTCATCAGCAACAGCCCGCCGATGAGGTTCGCCGGCAGGGCGACCGCGATGACCGCGGCGCGCAGGCCGAACGAGTCCGAGATCAGTCCGCCCAGCAACGCGCCACCGAAACCGCCGATCCCGAGAACCATCGCCATGCCGATCGCGGCGCCCTGCGCGCGCAGGTAGTACGGGCTGACGTTCGCGAACAGCGGACCGAGCATCGCGAGCTCGATCGGCAGGATCGCGCCCGACAGCGTCGCGAACACTGCGAACAGCCAGATGTTGGGCATCAACATCTGGAGGAGCACGAGCACGCCGGCCGGTACGAACAGCGCGCCGATGAACACCAACGTCAGCGGCGGGCTCTTGCGGTACAACCCGTCGAAGTGGCGCGCCGCCAGCGGCACCAGGAGCAGTCCCAGCAGCCCCGGGATCATCGCGATCAATGAACGGCCGAACGCGTTCACGTGGAAGTGCTCGTCGAGGTACAGGCTCACGAACACCGGGACCGCGACGAAGCTGAACCCCAACGCGGTGAACGCCGTCATCGCGTTCTTGAACGTCTTGATCTGCGCGATCCGCTGGTACGCGGCGCCCAGCGAGATCGGCGGCGCGTCGCGCTCCTCGATCACCTGCCCGATCGTCGCCTTCTGCTCGAACTGGCCACGCGGCGGGTCCTTCTGGAACAGCGCGAGCACTCCGAGCACGACGACCGGCACGCCGAGGAACACGAAGCCCCACCGCCAGGCGTCACCACCGCCGAGGAGCGTGACCAGGCCGCCGACCGCGAGCGGCAGCACGAGACCGCCGAACGTTCCCGTCATGCTCTGCACCGCGTAGACGCGGCCACGCGCCGCGATCGGATAGGCGTCGGCGAGCACCGGACCCTGCACCACGTAGGTGTTCGAACGGCCGAAACCCGTCAAAGCGCGCGTGCAGAAGTACAAGAGCGCGTTCACGACCGTCGCGGTGAACAGTGAGACCGTGCCCCACGCGAGTGTCGCGATCCCGACGATGGTCGTCCGCCGGGTGTTGTCGGCGAGACGTCCGAGCACGAGACCCCCGACGATCGCGAACACGCTGCCCGCCACGGTCGTGACGGCGATCACCCCGTTGCTCATGTGAAGGGTCTTGCGGATGTCCGGGGCGAGCACGCCGCCGACCCCGTTGTCGAGCTGGTCCACCGCCGCGAGCGCCGAGAAGACGGCGAGCAGCGTCACGCCACCGATGCCCACGCCTTCCCGCAACGACATCGCCTGGTCACCGACGCCGGGGAGCTGCTCGTCGTCGAGCACCTCGACCTCGTCGGCCGCGGCCTGCCGCGCGAGACGCTCCGCCTCCTCGTCCAGCACCGCCTGCGTCAGGGTCGCCGCGCTCGCGGCCTCGTCCTCGGGCACCGCGGTCATCTCGCTCCCCCCGTACCGCGTCACGCGCGCCGGCCGTCCCGGCGATGTGCTGAGTTGTGCGGTCACACAGTGTCGAACATCCGGTGGCCGGCCGCAACCGCCCGTTCGCCGGTCGGCATGATGGTTATCACGATACGAGAACCCCGTTTCCGGCGCAACGATGACGGAATCGGGTGACCAACCGCGCGGCGCGGGATCGCCCACGAACGGGGGTGACGATGCGGGCCATTCTCGGAACCGATCGAGGTGCGCGGTGGTGGCGGGCGCGGTCGGCGTCGTCGTGACGGCGGCCGGCTGCACCGGCGTCGCGACGGGCGTCACGAGCGCGCCGCAGCCGACGTGCCAGCAAGGGTCGAACGGCGTCCTGTTCGTCACACCGGGCTGTCAGGACCCGGCGCTGACCCAGCCCTACACCGACGTCGACGAGCAGCGGACGACGACGGACCCCGCGACACACGTGACCGTGACCTACCGCTACGTCCACGGCGGGTTCGCGGGGACGAACGCCCGGTTCTCCTTCTACTTCCCGCCGAAGGCGCAGTACCGCGGGCGGTTCTTCGAGCCCACGTACCCGACGCTCGGGAACGAGGACACGCTCCAGAACCCGCCCTCGATCGGTGGCGGTCCCAGCACCCTCGCGTTCGTGCTCTCGCACGGCGCGTCCATGGTCGTGAGCAACAACGCCGGCGGCGTCCAGAACAGCCCGACGCTCGGCGGCTATCGCGTCAACGCCGCGACCGCCAAGTACTCGCGCGTCGTCGCCGCGAAGGTGTACGGCGACATCGCGCGCCCGCGCGGCTACCTGTTCGGCGCGAGTGGTAGCGCGTACCAGACGGTCGGCGCTGCGGAGAGCACGTCGGGCATCTGGGACGGCTTCGTGCCGATGGTGTTCGGCGTCCCCAACGCCATCCCGAGCTTCATGACCGTGCAGCTGCTCGCCCTCCGGGTGCTGCACGACAAGCTGCCGCAGATCGACGACGCGACCGAGCCCGGCGGGAGCGGCGACCCCTTCGCCGGCCTCACCTCGCAGCAGCGGGCGGTCCTGCAGGAGTCGGCACGGCTGGGGTTCCCGCTCCGTGGTTGGTGGCAGTACGCGACGCTGAACGGCCCTACACGCTGATCCAGAACCTCGGGAGGGTGCGCGTCGTCGTGCACTGATGCCCGAGCGGGCCGTCATGGAAGCGCGTTGCGCCTGACGACGTCGGCGAAGAACTTCGCCGACGGCTTCGAGCGCCGGGCGAACGTCGTCCGGTCGACCTCGACCAAGCCGAACTTCGGCCCGTAGCCGAACGTCCACTCGAAGTTGTCGAGCAGGCTCCAGTACGTGTAGCCGCGGACGTCGATGCCCTCGTCGAGACAGTCCGCGACCCCGGCGAGCGCGACCTTCAGGTAGTCGATCCGCTGCGCGTCGTCGTCCGTGCCGATCCCGTTCTCGGTGACGAGGACGGGGACCGCGCGCTCCGTGTACTCCCAGGCCCGACGGATCGTCGCCGCGAGCGCCTGCGGGTAGTACTCGTAACCGAGCGGCAGCACGGGAACACCGGGTTCGGGCCCGACCCATCCGTCCGGTCCGATGCGCGCCCGTGAGTAGCTCTGGACGCCGACGAAGTCGTCGCCGCCGGTCGCGTCGAGGAAGACGTCCTCGAGCAGCGCCCGGATCTCGTCGAGCTTCGTCTCGCCCCCTTCGAGCGGCTGGTAGTCCGTCATCGAGACGGTCAACCCGGCCGGGACGCCGGGTGCCGCGGCGCGAATCGCGTCGACCGCCTTGCGGTGCGCGGCGCACAGCGTCGTCGTCGCGCGCCGGTGCGCGTCCTCGTCGGACACGCCGGGCGGGAACACGCCCATCAGGCAGCCCATGATCGCGACCACCCCGGGCTCGTTGATCGTGCACACCCGTCCGAGGACGGGCGCGAGCTCGCGGGCGGCACGCTCGCAGAACCGGGCGAACACGTCCGGAGCGTCGGGCGCCGTCCAGCCGCCGCGCGCCGCGAACCAGCGTGGCGACGTGAAGTGGTGGAACGTGACCACCGGCTGGATCCCGTCCTCGCGGAGCGCCTCACCGATGCGGCGGTAGTGGTCGATCGCCGCGTGCGACCACTCCCCCTCCTCCGGCTCGATCCGGCTCCACTCGATCGAGAAGCGATACGTGTTCAGCCCGAGCTCGCGCACGAGCGCGACGTCCTCGCGCCAACGGTCCCACGAGTCACACGCGTCGCCGCTCGGCTCGGCCACGCCCGAGCCCGGACGGTGCTCCCACTCCCACCAGTCGTTGTTCCAGTTCTGGCCCTCGATCTGGTGTGCCGCAGTCGCGGTCCCCCACTCGAACGAGCTCGGGAAAGCACGCGTCATCGAATCCTCCGTCGCGTCTCGGCGACCGCGCAGCAGAGACGTTGCGCAGTCGCTACCATAACGCCGTTACGGGTATAACACCGTTATCAACGGTGCCGAGGCTGGGGGGAGCCATGCCGCGCGTGAAGTCGTGGACCGTCGTCTTCGCGGTGCTCGCGGTGCTCGCGGGAGCGTGCACGACCTCGCGAGGCAAGAGCTCGTCGAGCACCACCGCGAACTCGGCCGGAACCGCCACGGGCAGCCAGGCGCTCGGTCAGGGCGTCACCGCTGACACGATCAAGATCGGCTTCTCGTACATCGACCTCGTGGCGCTCGCGAAGTCCGGCGTGATCCGGCTCGACCACGGGCCCGAGGAGCAGATCATCACCGCGCTCGTGAACGACGTGAACGCGCGCGGCGGCGTCAACGGCCGCAAGCTCCAGCTGTTCATCGCCAAGTACTCGCCGATCGGCAACACCGACCAGCTCGCGGCGTGCACGAAGCTCACTGAGGACGACAAGGTCTTCGCGGTGCTCGTCGGGTTCCTGAACGTCAACAACCTCTGCGTCGTGCAGCAGCACCAGACGATCCTCGTCGGTGGCAACTTCAACAAGGGACTCCTCGCGCAGGCGCGGGCGCCGTGGGCGACCTGGAACGCGAGCGACGAGCGGTCGATCGACGCGCTCGTGAAGCTGCTCGACCAGAACGGCGACCTGAAGGGCCACACGATCGCCGTCTACGCCGCGCAGGCGCCGTACAAGGCGCAGATCGACCTCGCCGTCAAGACGTTGAAGGACGCGGGCTACAAGGTCGCCGACACCGCGCTCATGGACGCGCCGGACACGGACCTGCAGGCGGCCACCGCGCAGGACAAGGTGATCGCCCAGCGGTTCCAGAGCAAAGGCGTCGACACGGTGATCGACGTCGGCCAGTTCACGCCCGGCGCGGACTTCGACGCGGCCGGCTACCACCCGCGCATCTTCTCTCCCGTCGTCGGGAACCTACAGGCCGCCGCGTACACGAACCCGCTCGGGAAGTTCCCGATCGTCGCTGGCACCGGCGTCCCCAACCAGAACTACAACTTCGACGACCCCGCGTTCGCGCACTGCCGGCAGGTGTGGAAGCAGGCGACCGGCAACGAGATCGTGAACCCTGACCAGGAGGACCTCTCGGGCAAGTCGAGCGGGTTCGTCGCGATGGAGGAGGCGTGCACGTCGTTGACGCTCTTCGTCGACGCCGCCAAGGCCGCGGGCAAGGACCTCAACAACGAGACGTTCGCAAAGGGCGTCGAGTCCCTCGGCGCGGTGGACCTCCCGGCCGCGCCGAAGAGCTCGTTCGGGCCGAACAAGTTCGACGGGCAGGACCAGTTCCAGCTCTTCAGGATCGACCCGACCTGGAAGCAGGGATCCGGCAAGGACCAGCTCATCGCGATCGGCTCGCCCATCACGCTGAAGTAGTGCCGGACACCGACGAGATCCGCGCGCTCGTCTCGCGCCTCGACCTCGACCAGAAGATCGGACAGATCCAAGGTGTCGTGCCGATGGATCTCGTGGACTTCTCGAAGTTCGCGGATCCGGGCCGCGGCGCGCCCGACCTCTCGAAGGGGTTCCCGTACGAGCTCGAGCGCCTCCCGTCGGTACGGCCGCACGGCGTCGGCCACCTGTCGCTCGGGTGGCAGCTCGACTCGGACCTGAACCGCCTCCGCGACGAGCTCGCCCGGTTCCAGGAGATCGCGCGCGACGTCAATCCGTTCGGCATCGCGACGCTCGTCCACGCCGAAGGGATCAACGGGCTCGTCCACGCGCAGGGCGATCAGTTCGCGACCGCGTGGGGGCAGGCGGCGAGCTGGGACCCGGAGTCGTCGCGGCGCGTCGGCGAGATCGCGGCGCGCCAGGCGCGGTCGGTCGGCATCCACCTCCTCTTCTCGCCCCTACTCGACGTGGCGCGCGACATGCGCTGGGGCCGCGTGCACGAGACGTACGGCGAGGATCCCGAGCTCGTCGCGCGCATGGGCATCGGGTTCATCCGCGGTGTGCAGGGCGACGCCGGCGACTCCGAAATGCTCGCGACCGGGAAGCACTTCCTCGCCTACGCGCACTCGCTCGGCGGGCTGAACCAGGCCGCGACCCAGCTCGGTCGCCGCGAGCTCACCGACGTCCACGCCGAACCGTTCCGGCGCGCCATCGCCGACGCCGGTCTGTCCGTGGTGATGAGCTCATACAACGAGATCGACGGCATCCCGGCGAGCGCCAATCACTGGTTGCTCACGGAGCTGTTGCGGGGTGAGCTCGGTTTCGACGGGCTCGTCGTCAGCGACTACGGCGCGGTCACGATGCTGTACCGCGACTACCGGACGGCCGCGACTCCAGGACGCGCCGCCGCGGACGCGCTGACCGCGGGCATCGACGTCGAGCTGCCGAGCGCGGACACCACCAGCCAACTCCGTCCGCTCGTCGAAGACGGGACGCTCTCGGAGGAGATCCTCGACCGCGCCGTCGCCAACGTGCTCGCGATCAAGGCGCGCCTCGGACTGGTGCCGGACATTCGATCCGGCCGCGCGCCGCGGGCGCCGTCGGCGATCGACGGCGCTGACGCACGCGCGCTCGCACGCGTCGTCGCCGAGTCAGCCGTCACGCTCCTTGCCAATGACGGGATCCTGCCGCTCGCGCCCGGCGTCGCGAAGCTCGCGATCGTCGGCCCGGCCGCGGACGAGCTGCGCATCCACTTCGGCGCGTACTCGTCGGTCGCCGACACCGAGATCCCGATCGCGGTCGCACGCATCACGAGCGGTCGGGTTGCAAGAGCACGCGCCGCCGACGACGTGTTCCCGGATCTGTTCCAGACGCGGCTGGCGGGGATCGAGCCGGTGTTCGAGGCCGGCGCCCGCGCGCTCAACCCCGACGCGACGACGGTCGTCGACGCGATCCGCGCCGTCGATCCGGGCGCGACGTACCACCCGGTCGGGAGCTTCGACGACGCGGACCTCGACCAGGCCGCCCTGCTGACCGCGACCGAGGACGCCGACGTGGTGATCGCCGTCGTCGGCGAGCGCACCGGCTGGGTCGGCAACCACACCGCGGGCGAGGGTCGCACGGTCGCGAACCCCGTACTGCCCGGGAACCAGGACGCGCTCGTCACCGCGTTGCACCGCGCGGGGACGCGCGTCGTGACCGTGGTGGTGTCGGGCCGGCCGCTGCTGCTCGGCGCGGTCCATGACGCGTCGTCCGCCGTGCTGCTCGCGCCGTTGCTGGGCGCGCTCGCCGGCGAGGTCGTCGCGGACGTGCTCTTCGGCCGCATCGAGCCCGGCGGCCGCCTGCCGTCGACGTTCCCGCGCCACGTCGGCCAGGTGCCGATGTACCACGGGTTCCCGGTCGGCAGCGGGTACGAGCACCCGACGCTGCCCCGGTACGGCTACGTCGACCTGGCCGACAGCTCACCGCTGTACCCGTTCGGCCACGGCCTGACGTACACGTCGTTCGGGCTCGAGCTCGACGACGCAACGTTCGTGGACGAGGTGCTCCGCGTGCGGGCACTCGTGCGCAACACCGGCGAGCACGCCGGGACCGCGGTCGTCCAGCTCTACGCGCGTGACGAGGCCGGCACTGTTGTACGACCGGTCCGTCAGCTCGTCGACTTCACACGCCTGGCGCTCGCGAGCGGCGGCGCCGAGGCGGTCGACCTCTCGGTCCCGTTGCAACGGCTGGCGTACACGTGGCCCGACGGCCGTCGCGGCGTCGAGGCCGGCGAGGTGACGCTGCTGCTCGGCCTGTCGAGCGCCGACATCCACGACGCCGTGACGTTCACGATCCCCGAGCTGATCCTCGACTGACGGAGGAACGAACCACATGACACGCACCTTCCCGGCCGGGTTCCTCTGGGGCGCGGCGACCGCCGCCCACCAGGTCGAGGGGAACAACCTCAACAACAACTGGTGGAAGCTCGAGCACGACGCGGCCCCGTACGTGCAGTTCAGCGGGGACGCGGTCGACAGCTACCACCGGTACGCAGAGGACATGCGACTGCTCGCCGACGCCGGGTTCAACGCGTACCGCTTCAGCCTCGAGTGGTCGCGCATCGAACCGAGCCGGGGCAGGTTCTCACGCGCCGAGCTCGCGCACTACCGCCGGATGATCGACACCGCGACGGGGCTCGGCCTCACGCCAGTCGTCACGCTGCATCACTTCACGCACCCGCTCTGGTTCGACGACGCGGGTGCCTGGCTCGGCCCGGACGCGGTCGAGCTCTTCACCCGGTACGTCGAGCACGCGTGCGCGATCCTCGACGGCGTCGAATGGGTGTGCACGATCAACGAGCCCAACGTGCACGCGCAGGGACTCGGCGCGCTCCGCCGTGTCGCGGCCGGCGAGCCCTATCCGTTCGACGCGCTCCCCGACCCCGAGATCGGCGACGTCCTCGTCGCGGCCCATCGAGCGGCCGCACCCGTCGTGCGTGCGGCGACTGGCGCGAAGGTGGGATGGACGGTTGCCAATCAGGCGCTCGTCCCGGCACCGGGTGGTGAAGCGAAGCACGCCGAGGTGCAGGAGCAGTGGGAGGACGTGTACCTGCGACCCGCACGCGACGACGACTTCGTGGGCGTGCAGTCCTACACGAGCCAACTCGTCGACGAGCACGGCATCGTCGCCCACCCCGAGCACCCCGACAACACGCTCATGGGATGGGCGTACCGCCCCGACGCGCTCGGCATCGCGGTTCGGCACACGCACGACATCCTCGGCGACGTGCCGATCGTCGTGACGGAGAACGGCATCGCGACCCGCGACGACGACCGCCGGATCGCCTACACGACCACCGCGCTGAACCATCTCCGCGACGCGATCGACGACGGCATCGACGTGCGCGGGTACTTCCACTGGAGCCTGCTCGACAACTTCGAGTGGGGCCGCTGGGAGCCGACGTTCGGCCTCGTCGCGGTCGACCGGGACACGTTCGAACGCCAGCCGAAGGCGAGTCTCGGCTGGCTCGGCGGCATTGCCCGGGCGAACGCCGTCTTCCGCTGAACGAGCAGCGCGCGGGTCAGGCGCCGTCGTTCGCGTGCGTGTCGCGCATCTCCATGAGGGTCGGCACGACCTCGGCGAGCGACGAGGCAGCACGCTGGTCGGTGGTGACGCGTGGGACGTCGTCGAGGTGGAAGCCGACGCGCTCGATGTGCGGCGCGAGTCGCGAGAGGTCGAAGCCGTACAGGGCGGCGGCGTTCTCGTAGAGCACCTTGCGCGCGTCCGCTTCGCTGACAGCGGGGTGCTCCACGAGCGCGCGCACCTCGTCGAACAGCACCGGGTAGACGGTCTCGGGGTGCGGGTAGTCGACGCCGACCATCCCGTTGGCCGCGTGGACGGCGTACCGCTGCGTCTCGTCCGTCAGCGCGTCCAGGTCGAACTGGCTGGTGCGGAACGGTGACAGACCGACGGCGCAGTTCGAGCGCCAGTAGTCGCTGGGCAGCCGCGTGTACGGCTTGATGCGCCGCAGCATCTCCGCGAACTCGGTCCAGTCGTCGCCCATCGTCTCGCGCCGGTCGAGCATCTGCAGGACGGGACCGATCCACCACGACTCCGTCTCGACGTACGCGATGCGTAGCGTCGGAAAGCGGTCGAACACGCCGCCGAGGATCAGCTGCCACAACGAGCGGCCCGAGAAGAAGGAGTGCTCGGTCGCGAGCACCATGAACGACGCGAAGCTCGGCGGCTCGTACTGCGGTGCGCCCGTGCCGCCGTGCTGGCCGAGCGCGAAGCCGACCTCCACGCATGCCGCCCAGATCGGGTCGAGCGCGGGGTCGAAGAAGTAGCGGCCGCCGGGATGCAGCGGCGGCATCAGCACCCCGCCGAGCCCCTGCTCCTTCGCCCAGTGGATGTCGGCGACGGCCTGGTCGACGTCGTCGAAGCCGACCGCGGCGAGACCGCAGAACCGTCCGGGCGCCTCCGAGCAGAAGTCGACGAGCCACCGGTTGTACGCCGTGTTCGCCTTGCGCACGAGAACGGGGTCGGCGGCGTGGTCGACGCGTGGCGAGTCGAACGGCTGACCGTTCGAGAACACGACCTCCGCGACGACACCCTGCGTCTCCAGATCGGCGATCCGGCGCGCCGGATCCCACTGGCTTGCGGTGTCGAGACGCGGGTGGACGAACCCGTCGGGCGTCCCGTCGACGCTGCGCAGCCACTCGTCCAACTTCTCGCGGCAGTCGGGGTCCAGATACTCGCGGTACGCCTGCCGCGGCGGCTTCACGTGCCCGTCGACCGAGATGATCGCAGCCTTGTCCGGCATCGTGACCTCCGCCGTCATCCGACGTCTCCGGCGCGTGCGAGGTTCGCGCGCAACCAGGTGCCGATGTGCTCGAACGCCTCGGTGGCCGCGGGGAAGCCGAAGTTCACGAACCCGTGCGGCTGACCCGGGTAGCAGATCGCCTCGACGTCGACGCCTTCGGCCGCGAGACGGCGCGCGTACTCGCGTCCTTCGTCGCGCAGCACGTCGCACCCGCCGAGCACGACGAGCGCGGGCGGCAGGCCTCGCAGGCTCTCGGCGCGCAACGGCACCGCGTACGGATCGTCGCTGACGTCACGCCCTCCGGTGTAGGAGTCCCAGAACCAGTGCATCCCGGTCGCGGTGAGCAGGATCCCGTCGAACTCCTGCCGCGACGGATGTGTCGAGTCGTCGCCCGCGACGCCGGGATAGATCAGGACCTGCGCGGCGAGCCGCGTGTCGCCCCGGTCGCGCAGGCGGAGCGCGACGGCCGTCGAGAGCGACCCACCCGCGCTCTCCCCCGCCACCACGACCGGCAACCCGGGCGCACCGAAGCGCGCCCTGTCGTCGAGGACTGCACGCGTCACGGTCTCGCAGTCGTCCAGCCCGGACGGATACGGGTGCTCGGGCGCGAGCCGGTAGTCGACGGAGACGACGGTTGCGTCGGCGCACTGCGCGAGCTCGCGCGCGACGTTGTCCATCATCCCGATGCTGCCGGTGCAGAACCCGCCGCCGTGGAAGTAGACGACGACACCCGTCGGCGCATGCTCGTGCTCGTAGACGCGGACGCTGACGCCGGCGATCACGTCGTCGCTCACCTTCGCGACCGGCGGACCCTCGGCGATCGGGAAGTCCCCGCGCGCGAGCGCGAGCATCTCCGGCGACCAGTCGTCGCGCGGCTCGGCGAGCATGGGATTCGCCGCGAACCACTCCGCGACCCACGGATCGAGGACACCCTCGTCGCCTGCCATCGCTCCTCCACGGATCGAGAACCCGGCTCTCGTGCAACTGTAACGTCCGTTACCACTCCGAGCAGGAGGGCGACGATGAGCGACGACGGGCTCGACGAGCTGCGACGCGATGTCCAGTACCTGAAGGACCGCCTCGCGATCCTCGACTGCGTGAACACCCAGTCGCGCGGTCACGACCGACACGACGTCGCGCTGATGGCGAGCGTGTACCACGACGACGCCGTGGACGAGCACGGGCCGGCGGTGAAGCGCGGCGCGGAGTACGCCGAGTGGGCCAATCAGGCGCACGCGGCGGCGTTCGCCGATCACCTGCACCACGTCACGACGCACACGTGCGAGATCGACGGTGACGTCGCGCACTGCGAGAGCTACGTCATCGGGACGATGGTCGCGAAGGACCGATCGTCGGTGCTGCTCGTCGCCGGCCGGTACGTCGACCGCCTCGAGCGGCGCGACGGCACCTGGAGGATCGCGCTCCGGCGCTGCACCATCGAGTGGGCGATGCCGGGCGACGCGTCGTTGCTCCGCTCGGGCACGTTCAGCGAGTTCGTCAAGGGCCGCTGGGACTCGTCCGACCTGTCGTACGCGCGGCCGCTCCGCCTCGACACGGCCGCTGATCGCTGGTGACCGCGTGGTCGTCGATCACGTGGTGACCCGTCCGCCGTTGACGCCGAGCACCTGGCCGGTGACGTAGCTCGCATCGTCGCGGACGAGATACGCGCACATCGCGGCGACGTCGTCCGCTGTCCCGACGCGCCGGACGGGGATCATCCGCGCGAACGCGTCGATGTCGAGGCTGCCGTCCGCGTCGGCGGCGCGCAGCGACGGCGTGTCGACGAAGCTCGGCGGGACCGCGTTGACGGTGATCCCCTTCGGCCCGAGCTCGAGCGCGAGCGAACGCGTGAAGGCGATCACGGCGCCCTTCGTCGCGGCGTAGTGCGTCTGCCGCGCGCTGCCCGTCTGCGCGCTCGACGACGCGATGTTGACGATGCGGCCCCAGCCGGCTTCGAGCATGTCGGGCACGACCGCCTGGCAGCACTCGAACGTCCCGATCAGGTTGACGGCGATGACGGCGTCGAGCTCGGAACGTTCGATGTCGAGGAACCGCTTGAACGGCGAGATCGCCGCGTTGTTCACGAGGATCGTCGCCGCGCCGAGCTCCGCGCGGACCTGCGCGACGGCGCGGTCGATGGCGGGCCGATCCGAGATGTCGACGGTGACGGGCAGCGCACGCCCGCCGGCGCGCTCGATCGCGACCGCGGTCGCCTTCGCGCCTCCGCTGTCGCGGTCGAAGACGGCAACCGCGGCGCCCTCGACCGCGAGCCGCCGGCTGATCGCTGCGCCGATGCCCGAGCCGCCGCCCGTCACGATCGCGGTTCTCGGCTCGGACCACGCGGGCACGCCGGTCACGCGACCCGTCCCGTGACGGGCTCCTCGCCGACGAGCGTCGTGCGGTGGAGCACCCGCGGCGACGTCGGTTCGAACGGCAGCGCGCGGTGCAGCATGCCGGTGTTGTCCCAGACGACGAGGTCGCCTTCGCGCCACCGGTGGCGGTACGTGAACCGCGGCTGGGTGGCCCAGCCGTCCAACCGGTCGAGCAACGCCCGGCCGGCGTTCTCGGACCAGCCGACGATCTCGTCCGCGGTCGCTCCGATCACGAGCGATCGACGACCGTCCTTGCGCCGCCAGACGAGCGGATGAACCCGCTCGGGCACGCGGTTCCAGGCGGCGCGCTGCTCCGGTGTCGCGCCGGGGAACGTGATGCGCATCGGTCGTGAGAACCGGTGGACGACGCGAAGGTCGTCGATCGTGGCCTTGTCGTCGTCCGGCAGCGCGTCGTACGCCGCGTACGTGGTCGCGAACTCGGTGTCGCCGCCCGCGGGATCGACCGCCCACGCCGTGAGGAGCGTCGCCTTCTGCGGCTGCTCGTCGTGTGTGCCGTCGATGTGCCAGAGGAAGTTGCCCTTTCGGACCGCGGCGAGCCTGCTCTTGGCGGGGTCCATCGTGATCGTCGCGACCTCCGGGATGTCACCGGAGTCGGTCACCGGTGGGACGACGACATGACCGAGCGCGCGACTCAAGGTGAGGAGCTGGGCGTCATCGAGGTGGGCGCCGCGGTAGACGACCACGCCATGGCGCTCGAGCATCGCTCGGCAGTCGTCGGCCGCCTCACGGTTCACGAGGTCGGCCGCGGTCATGCCGACGATCTCCACACCGAGGTGCTCGCCGAGCTCGTTGCGTTCGCGTACCACGGCGCTCTCACACGGCGGGCTCGGCGACCGTGTCGAAGAACGCCGAACCCGAGTCGGGGATGCGGGGCTGCTTGAACACGTTCACCGCGTACGACACGAGGATCATCGAGTAGAGGAGGTGCAGCAGCCTGGTCGCGTCGTCAGGAAGCGCGTTCAGGTCGAGCGCGTCGAGGTACGCGATGGCCTCCTCGGCCCGTGGCGCGATCGCGTCGTAAAAGGCGACCGTCTCGTCGAACGGCTTCGAGAGGCGGGTCGCGTACCGCTCGGCGCGCGTCGGCTTCGCCCAGTCCTCGACGAACGGCTCGAGCTCCGCGAACGCGTCGGGCAACAGTTGCTCGCTCACCTGCGCGCCTCCTTGTGGGCGGCGACGGTGTCGCGCACGACGGTGTGGAACTGGCGGATGAGCAGCTCCTGGTCGCCCAGCTGGAACTGGTGCTGGGCGCGGGTCGACAGCCCCGACTGGGTGGCCTCGATCGTGTTGACGTCCTGCATCGCGAACTCCATCGTCGAGTCGACGACGAGCTCCTGCGCGAGGCGCTCCTGCGCGTTGGCGGGCGGCACGAAGTACATGTCGATCTCGTAGACGTGCGAGTCGACCGCCTCGGGCCAGTACGTGTAGGTGATGTAGTAGTTGCGCGCCCAGATCTGGATGGAGAGGTTCGGGAACAGCCAGAACTGGTCGTTGCCCCAGGAGTTGATGCGCCCCTTGTTCAGGAACTCGGGCAAGGGGCCCACGTCGGGGACGTCGTCCGGCCCGAACAGTCCGGCGCGGAACAGCTTGTAGACCCACCGCTGGTCCTGCCGGGCGGCGCCCGCGGTTCCCGGCTCGCGCGGTGGCAGGGGCGGCGGCCCGGGCACCGACGTCAGCATGTGCGGCCGGAACAGGTCGTAGTGGTACGCGTCGACGGGCGGGACCATCTTCTCGGCCTTCGACACGTCGGGGTCGATGAACCGGCCGTGCACGTACGGCGGGTGGTACCACTCGCACACCGAGTCGACCGCGAGCTTCCAGTTGCCGTGGATGCGCGTCGAGAACCCGTAGCGCTGGGTCATGCGCTCGAACGGGTACACCTCGAGCTCACCGATCCGTTCGCCGAGGAACGTCCGCAGCGGGACGGGATCCTCGGCCAGGTTCACGAACACGAACCCGGCGAACACCTCGCAGTGCACCTTCGGCATGCGGAGTGTCGTCTTGTCGAGGTCGAAGAACTCGGACTCGTTCGTCACGTGCGTGATGCACCCGTCGAGGCCGTAGCGCCACCCGTGGTACTTGCACGCGAACTCGCGGCATGTCCCGCTGGTCTCCTGCTGCGGGTGCTCGTGCCAGACGACCTTGTTGCCGCGGTGCGCGCAGACGTTGTGAAACGCGTGCACGGTGTCGTCGAGCCCGCGGGTGACGACGATCGACGCGAGCCGGCCCGGCAGCTCGCGTGTGAAGTACGAGCCTTTCCTGGGCAGGCGCTCGACGCGCCCGACGTAGAGCCAGGTGCGCTCGAAGATGGCGTCGCGCTCCGCGGCGAAGAGCTCCTCCGAGATGCAGTCCTCGTAGCTGACCGGCGCGGTGCCGAGCTCCGGGTACAGCAGCGTGAACTTGCCCTTGCCGGTCGCGAGCCGCTCCTGGATGTCGGTCACGACGTCACCTCTCGTCGCGGGTCGCGTCACCGGACCACGGCTCGTCGTCCCAGGCACGGTCGAGCGGCGCCATGCCGCCGCCGAACGGGAACCACTCCTGCTGCGCGTATGTCTCGCGCGCGAGCCCGTGGCCGAGCTCGTCGACGAACGCGCGCTTGAGCGGGTTCGTGAACAGCTGGCGCGTGTAGCGCAACACGAGCGGCGGCCGCTTCACGAGCTCCCGCGCGAGCTCCCACGCGCGGTCGAGCACCCGATCCTTCGGGAGCACTTCGTTCACCGCGCCCCACTCGAGGGCCTCCTGCGCGGTCAGCTTCTTGCCCGTCAGCAGGAAGTAGCGCGCCCGGTTGTGACCGACGAGGAAGCTCCAGATCACGTGCTGCCCGTCGCCGGGGACGAGCCCCTTCGGGAAGTGCGGCGCGTCCTGGAAGTACGCGTCCTCCGAGGCGAGCACGATGTCGCCCATCAACGGGACCTCGGAGTGGCAGTTGCACGGCCCGTTGACGGCGCTGATCATCGGCACGTCGACGTCGAGCACGTTCTGGATCATGTGGCGCGCGTACCAGGCCTTCTCGTCGAGCTTGCGCAGCCCGCGCACGCCCGGCATCGCGTCGTACAGCGGCGGGTCGGGCAGCTCGCCGTTCGGCAGCCGGCCCCAGTCCGCGTTGTAGTTGTCGCCGGTGCCCGTATGGATCAGGACCTTGATGTCACGGTCGCCGGCGACGTCGGCGAAGGCGTCCGCCATGTCGTCGTGCGCCTTCCAGTCCCACACGAGGCTGCCGCCGTTCGTGTGGCACTGCATCAGCAGGATCCCGTCGTCGTCGAGCTCGAACCGGTAGTTCGCGTACCGGTCCCGGTACTCGCTGAACCTCGTTCGCTTCGCCACGCGGAGAACACGATAATCGCACGGCGGAATGGGCGCTACCCCGCGTTGGTAAGCGGTATTCTCACCCGATGAGCGGACCCCGCCCGTTCCGCTTCGCGGTGCAGGCCACGACCGCGTCGAGCGCCGCCGAGTGGCGCGAGCTCGCCGTGCGGGTCGAGGACGTCGGGTACTCGACGCTCTTCCTCGCCGACCACTACCTCGGGCCGGGCCCGGCGCAGCGCGCCGCTCACACTCCGCGGCAGGACGTCGCCCCGATCGCGGCGATGGCGACCGCGGCCGCGGTCACCGACCGGCTGCGCATCGGCTGCCGGGTCTTCTGCGTCGACTACCACCTGCCCGCGGTGCTCGCCAAGGAGACCGCGACGCTCGACGTGTTGTCGGACGGGCGGCTCGAGGTCGGGATCGGCGCCGGGTGGAGCGACGTCGAGTACACGGCGATGGGAGTCCCGTTCGACGCGCCGGCGCGAAGGGTCGACAAGCTCGAGGAGGTCGTCGCACTGCTCAAGGCGCACTGGTCGGGCGACGAGCTCGACTGCTCCGGCGACCACGTGCACGTCACCGGGTACGCAGGAACGCCCCGTCCGGTGCAGCATCCGCACCCGCCCATGATGATCGGTGGCGCGCGTGCGCGCGTCCTGTCGCTCGCCGGGCGGGAGGCGGACATCGTGAGCATCTCGAACGTGCCGTTCGTCGCGCGCAACGAGGACGGTCTCACGCCGACGGAGGAAGCGATGCGTCGCGTGGGGTACGCACGTGCGGCCGCAGGCGCGCGGTTCGCCGCGCTCGACGTCGAGAGCTCGCCGTACTTCGTCGAGGTGACGGCCGACCGCGAGGCGGCGATCGGCCGGATCGCGCGCTCGCTGCGGACCGAACCGGACGTGCTTCGCGACCACCCGAACGTGCTCGTCGGCACGGCCGACGCGATCGTCGACCAGCTCGAGGAGCGGCGCGAGCCGTTGGCCGTCAACTACGTGACGATCCAGCAGGCGAGGCTCGACCAGTTCGCGCCGATCGTCGAGCGTCTCGCCGGCCGGTGACGGATCGGATCGCTCATCGCTCAATGAAGCGTGAGTCGGTTCAGGACCGACTCCTCGCTCACTGAAGCGTCACTGACACGGGACCCGCGCCGTCAACCGTCGTTGTCGACGCCGTGGCGCGTATGGCTCAGCCACGGCCGCGTGTCACCGGCGGGCCGCTCGCGGTGTACCCGCCGTCGACGGGGATCGCGGCGCCCGTCACGAACGACGACTCGTCGCTGGCGAGGAACAGCGCGGCAGCCGCGAGCTCGCCGGGACGCCCCCATCGCTTCATCGGAGTCGGCAGGTGCGCGCCGGACGGCGGCTCGCTGTCGGGGGCCGCGCCGGCGAGGCCCGTGTACGTCATGCCCGGGCAGATCGCGTTGATGCGGATGCCGGTCTCGGCGTAGTCGAGCGCGGCGGACTTCGTCAGCTGCACGACGCCCGCCTTCGTCGCCGAGTACACCGACAGCCCTTGCCACCCGACGAGCCCGGCCGCGGACGCGGTGTTGACGATCGAGCCTCCTCCGTTGTCGAGCATCGCGGGGATGGCGTGCTTCATCCCGAGGAACACACCCTTGAGGTTCACGGCGACGAGCTCGTCGAAGAGCGCGTCGTCGACGTCGGCGAGCGGTTGGTGCGGACCGCCGACCCCGGCGTTGTTGCACAGCACGTCGAGCCGGCCGAGCTCGCCCGTCGCGACGCCGATCATGCGGACGACGTCCTCGGCGCGAGTGACGTCGACGTGCGCGGCGCGCGCCGCCTCGCCGATGAGCTCCGCGACGTCCGCCTCACGGCCGCTCATGTCGGCGCACACGACACGCGCGCCCGCCGCCGCGAACCGCCTCGCGATCGCGCGGCCCATGCCCGAGCCGGCGCCGGTGACGATCGCGACCTTCCCGTCGAGCCGCACGTTCCCCCCGCCGAACGAGAACCTTGCTCTCGCAGCAGCGTAACGTCGATTACCAACGTGTGCGCCGGAAGGGACGGACCCATGACGGACGTCGACGCGAACGACCGCGAGCCCGGGCCGACGTGGCGCGGGCGCGTGGTGTCGCGGACGCTGGACACCGCGCGCACCCGCGCCGAGCAACGCGCGCAACGGCTTCTCGACGCCGCGTTCCAGATCATGGACGACAAGGGCACGACGGAGTTCACGATCCTCGACGTCGTGTCGCGCGCCAAGCAGTCGCTGCGCACCTTCTACCAGTGCTTCGACAGCAAGGACGAGCTCCTGCTCGCGCTGTTCGAGGAGACGATTCGCGAGGCGGTCGACGAGCTTCGTGCCGCCGTCGATGCCGAGGACGCACCGCTCGCGCGTCTGCGCGCGTTCGTCGTCTCGCTCCACGAGCAGTGCGATCCCGAGCTCGCGGCGCGGCGGCCCGATGCGCACAATCGGCGGCCGATCTCCGAGTTCTCGCTGGAGCTCGCACGCAGTCACCCCGAGCAGGTCGAGGCGATGTTCGCGCCGATCTCGCAGCTGCTCGCCGACCTCGTCAACGAGGCGAAGCGCGCGGGACAGATCGACTGGCCCGACACGCGCGTCGCGACGGCGCTCCTGCTCCGCTGCGTGGTCTCCACCTGGTTCGAGGATCGCCTGACGCGGAGCGCGGGGCTGCGGATCAGCGCGGAGGACAGCTGGCAGTTCTGCCTGCGCGCGCTGCAGGGGCACACGGGCTGAGGAACCCGTGAAGATCGCGGTCGTCGGGACCGGCGCGATGGGCTCCGTCTACGCGGCGTTCCTCGGTCGCGCGGGACACGAGGTGTGGGCGATCGACGTCTGGGACGCGCACATCGACGCGATCGCCTCCTCGGGGCTTGCCGTCTCGGGAGCGAGCGGGCACGACGTCGTGCGCGGTCTCCACGTCGGGCGACACCCGGCCGACGCCGGCGCGTGCGAGGTCTGGCTGGTCGCGACGAAGGCGTGGGCGGTCGGGACCGTCGCATCGCAGATCGCCCCGCTGCTCAGGCCCGGCGACGTCGTGGTGGCGTTCCAGAACGGGCTCGGCTCCGGTGCGCGCATCGCGCGGATCGTTCCCGAGCAGCACGTCGTCGTGGGCATCGCGGAGGGGTTCGGCTCCTCGATCCCCGAGCCCGGACACGTCCATCACGAGGGCATGCGGCTCATCCGCGTCGGGGAGCTGCACGGCGGGCTCACCGCCCGCGTGCGCGTGATCGAGCGAGCGTTCGCGGACGCCGGGTTCAACGTGCAGGCGTTCGCGGACATCGACCGGATGGTGTGGGAGAAGTTCCTGTGCAACGTGACGCTCAGCGCGCCGTGCGCGGCGTTCGACGTGACCGTCGGTCAGCTGATGGTGAACGCCGACGCGTGGCGTGTCGCGCTCGGCTGTACGCGCGAGGCGTACCGCGTCGGTGTCGCGAAGCGCGTCCCGTTCTCGTTCGACGACCCGGTGCGATACGTCACCGAGTTCGCGTCGACGATCCCGCACGCGAGCCCTTCGATGCGTCTCGACCATCTCGCCCACCGCCGTTCGGAGATCGACGTGATCAACGGCGCGGTCGTCGACCTCAGCCACGAGCTCGGGTTCGACGCGCCGTACGACGAGACGCTGTGCGCGATCGTCCGAGGACGAGAGGCGCGGTTCGATCAGCCCGACGCCCTCGACGCGTAAGCAGCGCGGATGGCGGGCGCGTCGACCGTCGGGTCCGGCTCGACCATCGCGCCCGCTCGGACGTTCCACGCGCGCGTGACCGCGTCGAACCTCTCACCCGTCAGCACCGCCGCGGCTTGGACCGCGGCGCCGCGCGCGACGAGCTCGGCGCTGTCGGGGACGGTCACCGGACGGCCGGTCAGGTCCGCGACGATCTGCCGGTAGGCGGCGCTGCGCGCGGCTCCGCCGACGAGCACGACGCGACCGGACGTCACGGCGGGCTCCCAGTGGGCGAGCGCGTCCGCGCCGGCGAGCAGGTTGCACACCACACCCTCGAACGCGGCGCGGGCGACCTGCTCGCGCGTCACGTCGGAGCGCAGTCCTGCGAGCGAGCCCGTCGCGTCCGGCCGGTTCGGCGTGCGCTCGCCGTCGAGATGCGGGACGAGGACGAGCCCGCCCGCGCCCGCGGGTGCGCCGAGCGCGAGCGCGTCGAGTTGGGGCATCGTCACGCCGAGCAGACGGGCGACGGCGTCGGTGACCTTCGTCGCGTTCAGCGTGCACACGAGCGGCAGGTGCCGGCCGGTCGCGTCCGCGAAGCCGGCGACCGCACCCGTCGCGTCCGAGCCCGGCCGCTCGCTCACGCAGAACGCGGTGCCGCTCGTCCCGATGCTCAGCACGAGGTCGCCGGGCTCGAGACCGAGCCCGAGCGCGGCGGCCATGTTGTCGCCGGTTCCGGGCCCGACGACCGCTCCCGTCGCGCCCCACTCCCCCACCACATCGGTGGGCCCGGCCACCCGTGGCAGCATCGCCGACCAGTCGACGGTGTCGTCGACGAGCGCGAGGAGATCTTCGCGGTAGCGCCCCTCCGCGGGTGACCAGTAGCCCGTGCCGGACGCGTCGCCCCGGTCGGTCGTCGCGTGACCGGTGAGCTGCGCGGTGAGCCAGTCGTGCGGCAGCAGCACCGACGCCACGCGCGCGTACACGTCGGGCTCGCAGCGGCGCAGCCACCGCAGCTTGGTGATCGTGAAGCTCGCGACGGGGACGCTCCCGCACGCGGCCGCCCACCCGCGCGCGCCGTCAGGCAACGCGGCGACGAGCTCGGCCGCGTCAGTGGCGGACTCGGTGTCGTTCCACAGCTTCGCAGGGCGGAGCACGTGACCGTTGGCGTCGCGCACGACGAGCCCATGCTGCTGCGCGGCGACCGCGATCGCGGCCGGCCGGTTCACCCGGGTCGCGCCCGCGAGGTGACAGGCGGTGTCGAACGCCGTGCGCCACGCGGCCGGGTGCTGCTCGCTGCGGGGCGGAGTGGTCGCAGGATGGGGCGCGCGCCCCGTGCTGACGATCGTTCCCGTGTCGACATCGCGGACCTCGACCTTGCACGCCGAGGTCGACGAGTCGACGCCCGCGACCAGTGGCATCAGCGCACGCCAAGGAGCAGCTCGGTGACAAGCTGGTCCAGGCGCTCGTGCCCGTAGCCCTGCGCAGCGAGCGCGTCCTCGTCCGGGCGCGCCGTCCGGACCGCAGCGAGCGGACCGGTCGGCTCCGCGAGCCGGTCGACCTTCGCGACGCGCAACGCCTCCTGGATCTCGGCGTCGTCGCGCATGCGCTCCGCCTTCGCCTTGAGGATCAGGTATGTCCGCATGCAGCCGCGCGCGAAGTCCCACACGCCGTCGGGATCCTCGGTGCGGTACGCGTGCGCGTCGAAGTGGCGCATGCCGTCCCATCCCGAGTCCTCCAGGAGGCGCACGAGGTAGAACGCGTCGCGAATGCCTTCCGAGCCGAACCGGAAGTCCTGGTCGAACTTGCCGATCCGCTGCGCGTTCAGGTCGATGTGGAACAGCTTCCCGTGCCAGAGCGTCTGCGCGACCGCGTGCGTGAACGACAACCCCGACATCGTCTCGTGCGCGAACTCGGGGTTGAGGCCCACCATGTCGGGCCACTCGAGCTCGTGGACGAACGCAAGCGCGTGCCCGACGGTCGGCAGCAGGATGTCGCCGCGCGGCTCGTTCGGCTTCGGCTCGATGGCGACACGCATCCCGTAGCCGCGCTCGCGGATGTGCTCGCAGCACAGGTCGACCGCCTCCTTGTAGCGGTCGAGCGCGAGCCGGATGTCCTTCGCGGCGTCGGCCTCGACGCCTTCACGGCCACCCCACATCACGTACACGTTCGCGCCGAGCTCCGCACCCAGGTCGATCGCATCCAGCGTCTTGCGCACCGCGAACCGGCGCACGTCGGGGTCGTTCGCCGTGAACGCACCTTCCTTGAACACGGGCCGGCTGAAGAGGTTCGTCGTCGCCATCGGGACCTTCATCCCGGTCTCGTCGAGCGCGGCACGGAAGCGCTTCACGATCCGCTCGCGCTCCGTCGGCGACGAGCCGTACGGCACGAGGTCGTTGTCGTGGAAGTTGACGCCGTACGCGCCGAGGTCGTGGAGCTGGTGCACGGCGTCGACGGGGTCGAGCGGTGGGCGGACCTCGTGACCGAACGGGTCCCGGCCCGGATTGCCGACCGTCCAGAGGCCGAACGTGAAGTGATGCTCGGGGCGAGGGGTGAAGTCGTCGGACATCTGGATCCTCCGTTCACGCGGACCGCGAGGAGACGCGGGGTGGGACGAGCGTGGGATCGGCGAGGACGGTGTCGAGCGCGGCGGTCGCCGCGCCGAACAGGGGCGCGTCCGAGCCGACGGTCGACAGGTGAACCGTGCACGGGTGCCAGCGCGCGCCGAGGGTCGTCGCGTGCAACCGGTCCTCGACGCGCGCCGCGAGCGTGTCGCCGTACGCGGTCAGCGAGCCGCCCAGGACGACGGCCTCGGGATCGACGAGGTGCACCACCGACCGCAGCGCGACGGCGAGCGCGTCCGCCGCGTGCTCGAGCGTCGCGTCGCGATCCGCGCCGATCACGGTCTCGAGGCACCCCCGTGCGCCGCACGCGCACCGGCGACCGTCGGGATCGACGACGACGTGCCCGAGCTCACCGGCGAACCCGTGCGCGCCACGCAGGATCCGCCCGTCGACAACGACGCCGGCACCGACACCGACGCCCGCGGACACGTACACGAACGACGACAGGTCCCGACCCGCGCCGTGGCGCAGCTCGGCCAGCGCACCGAGGTTCGCCTCGTTGTCGACCGCGATCGGCAGCTCGGAGGGCAGCCGCAGGTCGCCCCTGAGCGCGCCCAGGTCGGCGTCGAACCAGTGGAGGTTCGGCGCGACGAACAACGTCCGCGACGTCGCGTCGACAAGGCCGGGCAGCGCGAGCGTCGCGCCGATGCAACGGATGCCGAGCCGCGCCGCGGCGTCCACGGCGCGCGCCGTCACGGTACGCAGGCGGGCGACCACCTGCGACGCGCGTGCGTCACGGTTCGCCGCGTTGCGCCGCCGCGTCACTCGCACGTCGCCCGTCACGTCCACCACGCACGCGGCGACCGAGTCGACGTCGATCGCGAGGCCGAGCGCGCCCAGGCCGCGCCCCGCGACACCGACGTCCACGGATGGCCGGCCGACCCGTCCCGCTCGCGGCGTGTCGAGCTCCTCGACGAGATCGCGCGCGAGCAGGTCGCCGACGAGCGCCGACACCGTTGACTTCGTGAGGCCGGTCTCCTGCGCGAGCGCGGCCCGTGACCGCGGACCGTTCCGGGCCAGGTGCTCCAACACCAGGGAGAGATGGTGGCGGCGCACGTCGGACAGGTCCATCGGCGGTCGCGCGGGTGCGCCCGAGGCCATGAGTTCGTACGATACCCGAACTAACTGGATGGCGGGAGAGCTGGGATGCCGAACACGCCGGACGTCGACGCGCTGGTCGGTGAGATGACCCTCGACGAGAAGCTGGCCCAACTCGGCGGTGTGTGGGTCACCGATCTGCTCGACGAGCGCGGGTTCGATCGCGAGGCGGCGAGGCGCGCGATGCGCCACGGGATCGGGCACGTGACGCGGATCGGCGCGACGACGGGACTGCGGCCCGCCGAGCGCGCGGCATTGATGAACGAGATCCAGCGGTTCGCGCTCGAGGAGACGCGCCTCGGCATCCCGGTCATCGTGCACGAGGAGTCGACCGGCGGATACTGCGCGCGTGACGCAACGGTCTTCCCGCAGGCGATCGGGCTCGCGGCGACCTGGGATGAGCAGCTCGTCGGCGAGGTCGCCGACGTCATCCGGCAGCAACTGGTCGCGGTCGGCGCGCGCCAGGCGCTCGCGCCGGTGCTCGACGTCGCACGCGACCCGCGCTGGGGTCGCGTCGAGGAGACGTACGGCGAGGACCCGTACCTCGCAGGCCGCGTCGGCACGGCGTACGTGCGCGCGCTGCAGGCCGGGCTGCGCGACGGCGTCCTCGCGACGGGCAAGCACTTCCTCGGCTACGGGCTGTCCGAGGGCGGCATGAACTGGGCGCCCGTGCAGCTCGGGCCGCGTGAGTTGCGCGAGGTCTACGCGGAGCCGTTCGCGGCCGCGATCCGCGACGCGGGCCTCGGCTCGGTGATGAACTCGTACGCGTCGGTCGACGGAATCCCGTGCGCGGGCGGCGCGTCGATCCTGACCGCGTTGCTGCGCGAGGAGCTCGGCTTCGACGGTGTGGTCGTCGCCGACTACTTCGCGGTGGTCCAGCTCATGACCCACCACCACGTCGCCGCGAGCCGCGAGGACGCCGCCGCGATCGCGATCACCGCGGGTCTCGACCTCGAGCTCCCCGCCACCGACTGCTACGGCGAGCCGCTCCAGGCGAGGGTCGAAGACGGCACCGTCCCGATGGACGTCGTGGACCGCGCAGTGCGGCGCGTGCTGGCGAGCAAGGCCCGGCTCGGGTTGTTCGAGCAGCCGTACGTCGACGCCACCGCCGCGACCGCGGTGTTCGACACGCCGGCGCAGCGTGCGGTCGCCCGCCGCGCGGCCGCGTCGTCGCTCGTCCTCCTCACGAACGACGGCGTGCTGCCGCTCGCGCCCGACGTCGGGTCGCTCGCGGTCATCGGGCCCTCAGCCGACGACCCGCGCCTCCTGCAGGGCGACTACCACTACCCCGCCCACGTCGAGATCGTGTACGAGGGTGCGGCGTCGGCGCTCGTCCCCGCCAGCGACGAGCAGGGGTCGCTCCAGGCCGGCCCGTACTTCACGCATCACGTGACGCCGCTCGCCGCGTTGCGCGACGTCTACGGCGACCGCGTCGCGTACGAGCGCGGCTGCGCGGTGACCGGTGACGACGCCGACGGCATTGCCGCGGCCGCGTCCGTCGCGGCAGGCGCGGACGTCGCGATCGTGTTCGTCGGCGGCGAGTCCGGGCTCCAACCGCACTCCACGGTGGGCGAAGCGCGCGACGCGACCTCGCTCGCGCTGACCGGCGTCCAGCACGAGCTCGTGGACGCGGTGCTCGCGACGGGCACGCCGACGGTCGTCGTCGTCGTCAGCGGGCGCGTCCACGCGCTGGCGGACATCGCGGAGCGCGCGTCTGCGCTCGTGTACGCGTGGCTGCCCGGCGAGGAGGGCGGGAACGCGATCGCCGACGTGCTCACCGGTCGGATCGACGCGTCGGGCCGGCTGCCGGTGTCGATCCCGCGCACGGTCGGACAGGTGCCGGTGTACCGGTCACCGCGTGCGGGCGGCGGGCGCAGCATGTTCTACGGCGACTACACGGACTGCTCCCGTACGCCGTTGTTCCCGCTCGGTCACGGGCTCTCGTATGCGACGTTCGAGCGGGGCCCGCTCGACATCGAGCGCGAGGGGTCGACGACCGAACCCGTCGTCCTGTCGATCGAGACGCGCAACACGAGCGACCGCCCGGGCATCGACGTCGTGAAGCTCACCGTCGGCGACGACGTCGCGTCCGTGGCGCGTCCCGAGCGTGCGCTGTGCGGGTTCGCCAAGGTCGCGCTCGGGCCCGGCGAACGGCGGACGGTCCGCTTCACCGTCCACCCGAGTCGGCTCGCGTTCTACGACCCGGACATGCGCTTCGTCGTCGAGCCAGGCTCGTTCACGTTCCGCGTCGGGAAAGCGTCCGCGACCGTGCAGCTGCGCGGCGGCGTCCGCGAGTACCGGCAACGCGACGTCGTCGCGACGGCGGTCGAGCTCACCGCGGCGCGCTGACCCCTTCGTGCGTCGTCGAACCGCGCCATACGCGGTCGAGCGACGCACGAGTGACGGGTGACGTCAGTCGTTCGCGTCGTACCCGGCCGGCGGCTCGTCGAGGATGACGGTCTTGGTCTCGAGGAAGTGGACGAGACCTTCCTTGCCACCCTCGCGGCCGATGCCGGACTGCTTGAACCCGCCGAACGCGATGCCGAAGTCCGTGCGGAACGAATTCATGCCGACCGTCCCGGCGCGCAGCTTGGCGGCGACCGAGCGCGCCCGCTCGGGGTCCGGCGTGAACACCGCGGAGTTGAGCCCGTAGATCGTGTCGTTCGCGATCCGCACGGCGTCCTGCTCGTCGGCAGCGGGGATGACGCTCAGGACGGGCCCGAAGATCTCCTCCTGTGCGATCGTCGCCGAGTTGTCGACGTTGCCGAACACCGTCGGCTCGATGAACCACCCGCGCTCGAGATGCGCGGGCCGCTTGCCGCCGGCGGCGAGCGTCGCGCCCTCGTCGACGCCCTTCTTGATGTAGCCCTCGACGCGGGCGCGTTGGCGCTCCATCGCGAGCGGACCCATCTGCGTCTGATCGTCGAACGGGTCACCGACACGCACGCGCCCGAAGCTCTCCGCGAGCGCCTCGACCATCGCGTCGTGACGCTTGTTGGTGACGACGATGCGCGTGAGCGACGAGCAGACCTGACCGGTCATCGCGCACTCGGCCCGGGCGAGCGTCTTCGCGGCCGTCTCGATGTCGGCGTCGTCGAGGATCACCGCGGCCGACTTGCCACCGAGCTCGAGCGTCATCCGCGCGATCCGCTCGCCGAGGATCGCGCCGATCTTCCGTCCCGCGGCGGTCGAGCCCGTGAACGTGATCTTGTCGATGCGCGGATCGCGCACCAACAGCTCCGACACCTCCCGGTCGGCGGTCACGACGTTCAGGACGCCGGGCGGGAGGCCGATCTCCTCGGCTGCCTCCGCGACGACGTACCCCGCGCCGGGGGCCTCGGGCGACATCTTCAGCACGACGGTGCAGCCGGCGAGCAACGCGGGCCCGATCTTGTGCGGGATCAGCGCGTGCGGGCTGTTCCACGGCACGATCGCCCCGACCGTGCCGACGGGCTCGCGCACGATCAGACCGAAGCCGCCCTGCGACGGTGTCGCGGGCTCCTCGAACGCGAACGTGTCGGCGAGCGACGCGTAGGCGTCGAAGTCCTTCTGCATCACCATGGCGGCGAACTTCGCCATCTTGGCGATCGTGCCCGACTCGCGCGGCCAGAGCTGCGCCAGCGCGTCCGCGCGCGGTGCGAGCGCGGCGCCCAGCGCGCGCAGGTAGTCCGCACGCTCCTTGTGCGTGAGCGACGGCCACGTCCCTTCGTCGAACGCGGCCCGCGCCGCGGTGACGGCTCGGTCGATGTCCGAGGCCTGGGCCTCCGCGACCCGGTAGTAGAGCTCCTCCGTCCCGGAGTCGATGACGTCGATGGTCGACCCGGTCGACGGCGCGACCCACTCGCCCCCGATGTACAGGCGGTCGGGATGGCGAACCGGTGTGGCCGTGCTGCTCGTCGCGGTCATGTGCAGCTCCGTTGGTCGTCGGAACACGCGAGATGCGGCACTCAGTATCGCTATGCGGCGCTCAGTGCCGCATCTTTCGGGGTCAGCGCGCCCGGACGAGGCGACCGGGGCGGGCGCCGGTCGGCTCGCCCGCCTCGAACGTGACCTGGCCCGCGCAGATCGTCGCCTCGTAGCCGTCGACGTGCTGCACGAGCCGGCGCCCACCGGCGGGCAGGTCGAAGACCATCTCGGGCTCGTGCACCGTGAGACCGTCGACGTCGATGACGTTGAGATCGGCGCGCAGTCCGGGCGCGAGCGTGCCGCGGTCACGGAAGCCGTAGACCTCGGCCGTGCGCGACGTCTGCAGCCGGACCGCTTCCTCGAGCGCGATTCGCTCGCCGCGCGACCGGTCGCGTGCCCAGTGCGTGAGCAGCGTCGTCGGCATCGACGCGTCGCAGATGAGCCCGCAGTGGGCGCCACCATCAGACAGGCCGAGCACCGACGCCGGGTGCGTCATCATCTCGCGGATCGCGTCGTGATTGCCGTCGCCGTAGCTCACCAGCGGCGCGAACAGCAACGCCGTGCCGTCGCGCTCGAGCAGCCAGTCCAGCGCGACCTCCTGCGGGTCGCGCCGCTCGCGCTCCGCGACGGCCGCGATCGACGTCGACGGTGCGGGCTCGTAGTCGGGTGGGTCGCCGAGCGGGAAGATCTGCGAGAAGCGGGTCATCAGCCCGGCCGCGATGCGGTCGCCCGTCGCGGGTGACTCGCTCACGAGCCGCGCGCGCACGTCCGGGTCACGCAGTCGCGCGACGCGCTCGTCGAGCGGCAGGTCCCGCAACGCACGGTACGTCGGGTGCGTGATGAACGGGTGCAGCGACGACTGCAGCCCGAACAGCATCCCGGTCGGCCGCGACGACACCTGCGGGACGATCGCGACGCCGCCCGCCTGGTAGCGCGCGGCGTCGGCGAGGGCGCGCCGGTGCATGTCCGGATCGATCGGTGACTGCGCCAGCGCGTAGGTCACCGTCCCGCCACTGCGCTTCGCGAGATCGACGAGCAGCTCGATCTCCGGCACGGTCCCGACGTGGTCGGACACGACCTCGAAGGCCCGCCACCCGACCCGTCCCATCGCGTCGCCGACCGCGAGCAGCTCGTCCGCCGGCGCATACGTGCCGGGCACGAGCCCGTGCCGCGACTTGTGCAGCACCGTGCGCGACGTCGTGAACCCGACCGCGCCGGCGCGCAACGCGTCCTCGACGACCGCCGCCATCGCGAGGACCTCGTCGGCCGTGGCGTCCTCGTGTGCGCGCTCGCCCATCGTGTATGCACGGACCGCGGCGTGCGGGACCTGCGCGGCGACGTCGAGCACGCGTGGGATGCGCTCGAGCGCATCGAGGTACTCGGCGAAGCTCTCCCACTGCCAGTCGATGCCCTCGTGCAGCGCGGTGCCCGGGATGTCCTCGACGCCCTCCATCAGCTCGATCAGGAATCCCTCGTCGCCCGGCCGCACCGGCGCGAACCCGACGCCGCAGTTGCCCATCACGACCGTCGTGACGCCGTGCCAGCTCGACGGCGTCAGCTCCGGGTCCCACGTGACCTGACCGTCGTAGTGGGTGTGGATGTCGACCCAACCGGGAGCGACGACCGTGCCGTCGGCGGCGATCTCGCGGCGGCCCGCGCCGCCGACCCTGCCGCCGACCTGTGTCAGCACGCCGTCGTCGACCGCGACGTCGCCGCTCCGCGGTGGCGCGCCCGTGCCGTCGACGATCGTGCCGCCCCTGATGACGATGTCGTGCATGGCGGCGACCTTGGCACACGGCACCATCCGTCGCCAGGAGCGATCATGCTCGTCATGACACCCAATGCGTTCGGGCGACGAGTGGTCACGGCGGACGACGGCATCGCGAGCGACGGTCCCCCGCCCCGGACCGTCGACGTCGCGGGCGGCATCGGGGTCGCGGAGCTCCTCTGGCTCGAGGGGCCGCCTGCCGACGTCGCCGACGGCACGGACCGCACGGGTGGCGGCTTCCCGCTCGAACCACCACCCGGCGGCGCGAGCGCGCGTGTGATCCGGCTCCCGCCGAGCGGTGACTGGCTGCGCGTCGAGGGAGACGACGACGCGCGGCCAGGCATGCACGCGACCGACACACTCGACTTCGTCGTCGTGCTCGACGGCGAGATCGTGCTCGGCACCGGCGACGGGCGGGAGACGACGATCGGTGCGGGCGACTTCGTGGTCCAGCGCGCGGCGCCGCATCGCTGGCGCGTCGCGGGCGACGAACCGTGCACGTACTTCGTCGCGATGCTGCGCCCGGATCCGTCGCAGCCGTCGGTCGACATGACGTGGTCGGTCGGCGAGGTCGCGTCGGCGCGGCGCGTCGTCACCGGCGACGACACCGCCGTCGACGAACCGCCTTCGTGCAGCCTCGAAGGCGGAACCACACGGCTCGTCGACGTCTGGCACACCGGCGGCCCGTTGTCGCGCGCGACGCAAGGCGGGGATCCGACCGGACCGTGGGCACTCGAACCGCCGCCCGGCGGCGCCTGGTTCCGGCGCGTCGACATGGAACCGGGCCCGCCGCTCGAGGCGGGCTGGCACCGGACGCGCAGCATCGACGTCGACGTCGTGCTCGCGGGTCGTCTCGGTCTCGACCTCGCCGGCGGCGACTCGGTCGAGCTCGGTCCCGGCGACGCGGTCGTCCAGCGCGGGACCGACCACCGCTGGCGCGTGATCGGCGACGAGCCGGTGCAGTTCGCGGCCGTGATGCTCGCGCTGTCCTGACGCGACGTGACGCGACGTCGCGGCGGCGTCAGCGTCGCGACGACAGGATCCGCGCCTGGAGGTCGCTCTTCACGACCTTCCCCATGGGGTTGCGATCGATCGCCGCGACCAGCTCCACCTGCTCGGGCGTCTTCTGACGCGCGAGTCCCTGCGCGGCGCAGTGGGCGGCGATCACGTCGAGCGTGACCGTGCGGTCCGGTACCGCGACGACGACCGCGCAGACACGCTCGCCGGTCCGCGCATCCGGCAGGCCGATCACCGCGACGTCCGCGACGTCGGGATGGCGCAGGAGCACGTCCTCGAGCTCGAGCGCGGAGATGTTCTCGCCGTTGCGGATGATCACGTCCTTGAGCCGCCCCGTGATCGTGACGAACCCGTCGGCGTCGACCTCGCCCAGGTCTCCGGTGCGGAACCAGCCGTCGTCGTCGAACGCGCCGGCGTCGAGCGTCGCGTCGACGTACCCCGTGAAGCACTGCGGGCCCTTCAGGCGCAGCTCGCCGTCGACGACGCGTACGCGCACGCCGGGTGAGGCCCGACCGACGGTCGAGACGAGCTGGTCGGCCGGATCGGACGGCGACGCGCAGGTCGCGATCGGGAACTCGGTCAGGCCCCACGAGCTGACGACGTGGACACCGAAGACGTCGACGAGCTCGTGCACGAGCTCGGGTGGTGTCGGCGCGCCGCCCGCGGTGAACGCGCGCAACGCGGGGTACAACGGCGCGTCGCCGTGACGCCGTTGCGCGTCGAGGTAGGCGCGGAAGAAGGGGACGCCGGTGCCGAGCAGGGTTGGCCGCACTGCGGCCATCGCGTCGCCGATCGTCGCCGGGTCGAAGCCGTCGAAGAGCACCAGGCGGCCGCCCGCGCGCAGCACCGACGCGATCATCGTCACACCACCGATGTGGGTGACCGGCCACGCGATCGGATAGACGTCGCCGTCGCCGATCCCGAGGTGGTCCGTCATGCCGCGCGACGACGCGATCACCGACGCGTCGGTGTGGCGGACGCCCTTGGGTGCCGCCGTCGTACCGGACGAGAAGTAGATCCACCGGCACTCGCCGTCGTCGGCGGGTGGGCGGCGGAGCGTGCTCGGGTCGCCCGCCGGCAAACGGAGCGCGTCGCCGATCGCCCCTTCGAGGTCGATCGTCAGCACGCCGAACCCGCGGTCGGTCGCCAGCGCGCGCGCCATGTCACCGTGCGCGAAGCCGCGCCACGTCTCGGGGACGACGAGCAGCGACGTACCGATCTGGTCGACGATCGACCCGACCTCGCGTTCGCGCAGGATCGGGATGATCGGGTTCTGCACCGCGCCGACGCGCGCGAGCGCGACGAGCAGGACGACCGACTCGAGCACGGTCGGCAGCTGCCACGACACGAACTGGCCGGCGGTGACGTCGAGCCCGGCCGCGACACGCTCGGCCGCGTCGCGCAGCTCGACGGTCGTCAGCGACCGGCCGTGGCTGTCGGCGAACACGACCCGTTCGGGACGCTCGCCTGCCGCGGCGACGACGAGGTCCCAGACGGTCACGACACTCCTCCCCGCGACACGGCGCGGAACGCTACTTCCGCGCGCCGCAGACGCGTGATGGTCTCCGAGCATGGGCGCGGCTCAGTGTTGCGAGGAGCGATCCGTGAGCTCGATCGGGACGTGCTCGGGCTCGCCGAGCGTCCGCATGCTGAGCCGCCGCTCGACGCAAGCGGTCCACGACACGGCGCGCCACCAGGCGCTGAGCCTGACCGTTTGGGGCACGACTCGCGGTCAGCGGCGCGACTTGTGTACCGACGCGGCGTCGGGGGTCACAGCTCGTCGATCACCGACACTTCGGCCCTGGTTGCGTTCGCGTGCAACGACGACCGTGCGTCGCATGCGGTCCTCGTCGATGCCCGTCGCGGCACCGTGGACGCGGAACCGGTTGCCTTCGACGGGCACGAAGTCGCCGACCGCGGGGACGAGCTCGACGATCACGTCCGCGTCACCAGCCATCTCGACCAAGGCACGCTCGTCCACCGCGAACGCCACGCCCGACTGCCGGACCGCCACGGTTCCCGGGGACCTGTCGTCGGCGAGGGCCGATCGGTCGGAACCCTTGCCCGAGTCGCACGGTGTCATCACGGACGACTCGATGATCACGAGATCCCGAGCGACTGACCGACGCGGTGCACGTACGGGATCAGCGCGACGGTGCTGACGATGATCAGCACGTACGCGACGACGATCGCGACGGCGGGAACCGTGTCATCGTGGACCTTCCGCGTCGCGAGCATCGCGCCGGCGAACGTCGCGACGAAGACCGAGTATCGGCGACGCCACTTGGTCGACGGCCTCGTCGGGAGGCACGCGGCCGGGCCTCAGCACGCGAGCGTTGGGTACTCGACGCGGGCGCGGTCCATGAAGACGACGGCGAACGACCAGGCGGATCGCCGTCGCCGGCACGTGCCCCGTGCCGCCGTCACGGGCGATCGGGCGCGCTGACGTCGCGCACCCGTGACCGCCGCGCGCTCGTCAACGGTGGAGCTCGACCGGAGCGGAGAGCGCGGCGCTCGCGACGGTGATCACGGTCTCGACGAACGACCGTCGCGACCGCGCCGCGTAGCGTTCGGGTTCACCGAGCGCGTGAACGATCAGGTCGGCGACGAGCAGCAGACGGACGCGCAACAAGTCGCGAGGCACGCCCGGGAGTGCCGTGTCGAGGAGTCTCGACACCTTCCGCGTCGACGGCGCGAGCTCGTTCGTGACGAGGCGCGTGATCTCGGGATCGCCGTGGAGTCGCACCCGGCCGAGGAACCGGACGTAGGCACGGCCGTCGGGACCTGACTGGGCCAGGGCCGCGAGCGGCACGACCAGCGCGCGCACGACGCTCTCGACCGACGGATGGCCGGGATCGATCGCGTCGAGCATCTGCCGGCGTCGCTGCTCGATCCCCGGCATGCGATCGGCGAGGATCGCGCGCACCACGTCGTCCTTGGTGCCGAAGTGGTAGTTCGTCGACGCGACGTTCGTGCCAGCTTCCGTGTTGATCCGGCGCAACGAGACGCCGTCGATCCCGTGCGTCGCGAACAGCCGTTCCGCGGCGCGCAGGATCCGCGTTCGGGTCGACGCCGACTGCCGGTCGGGGACGCCCGCGACCTCTTCTATCACGTGATAGACCTCTGTTCAATCGAGTGATAGAACCGCGCGCGGCAAGGGTAGCCGGGCGCGAACGCGCCATCCGATCGGAGGCGACATGCGAACACGTGCCACGGTGCTCGGACTCGCGGCGGCGACTTGCCTGGTCGCCGGCACGTCATGGATGCCTCCGGCCGCTCACGCGAGCGAGCTGCGCGCGCGCACGACTCGATGCGCAGCCGGGCCTGGGGGCCCGCGCGCGGTCCAGACGCCACCGGGGCCCGTCGCCAGCTCGCAGGATCCCGGCCCGTCTCCCCTGTTCGTCGGCCGGCCGGTGTCGGCCCATTCGCTGGGGCCGATCACGCGCTACGTCCCGGATCTGTCCCTGATGCACGGCGACGCCGGCAACACCGACACGTCGGACTGCCCGGCACCGACGGGCGACGGTGTCGCCGTCATCAGCGCGCAGACCTTGTCGCTCACGCCCGAGATGTGGGGACGCGACGGATCGTTGACGACGGGATGCGTCGCGCCGCAGCCGTCGGGGATCGTGCGCTGCATCGCTGCCGTCGACCCGCGCACGATGACGCCCTACGCGCGGTGGCTGCCGCCCGCCGGCGAGACGCTGCAACTCGCGTATGCCGTGCTCGACCGGGCACACGACGACGTCGTCGTCGGATCGACCCAGGGTCACGTCTTCGTCGTGCATCGCAGCGACACGGCGGACACGACGACCTTCACGCTGGTGCGTGAGGTCGACGTCTCGGGGTTGCTCCGGCCCGGCGAGTCGCTGCTCGCGACCGCACCGGACGCGAGCGGCCGCATCTGGTTCACGACCGGCGGGATCCTCGGCGCGGGCGACAACCCGGCGCCGTCCACGACGGTCGGCGTGATCGACGTCGACGGGCGCGTCCACGTCGTGCACCTCGACGGGCAGGTGGTCGAGAACGGCTTCGCGGTCGACGGTGACACGATCTACGTGGACACCGGACCTCCGGACACGTCCTCCAGCAACGTCGGGTACCTGATCGCGTTCACGCTGACGGACGGCCGCGTGCGCCAGGTGTGGCGGGAGCAGTACGACGCGGGGACGGCGCGCAAGCCGGGTGGCTTCGCACGCGGCTCGGGCGCCACCGTCACGCTGGTGGGCGACGACTACGTGACGATCACGGACAACGCGTCCCCGCGGATCCACGTGCTCGTGTACCGACGTGGGAACGTTCCGGACGACGGGCGCCGCCTCGTGTGCTCGGTACCGATCTTCGACGCCGGTCGGAGCGCGAGCGACGTGTCTCCCATCGGCGTCCAGGTGGGGAACCGGGCGAGCATCATCGTCACCAACGACTACAACGCGCCGCCGCTGTGGCTCACGGCACCCGACAACGGCCCGCACAACGACATGACGGCGATGGCGCCCGGCGTCGCCCGGGTGGACGTCGAGCCCGGGGCACATCGTTGCCGCACCGCGTGGACGATCGACGTGCGGACCAAGACCGTGCCGTACCTGTCGACGCGCACCGGGCTGCTCTACCTGTACACGCAGGACGCGACGCTCGCGCGCGCGGGTATCTGGGTCTGGTACTTCACCGCCGTCGACTACCGGACGGGACGCGTCGTCTGGCAGGCGCGCGCGGGCGCTGGCGGCACGCTGAACGACGACTACACGCCGATGAGCATCGGCCCGACCGGCGCCGTGTACCAGAACCTCCCGACCGGCGTCGTGTTCGCGCACGATCGCTCGACACCGAGCCCCGAAGGAGGATGACGGTGCGCGGATGGCGACTCCCGTGGTCCGCGCTCCTGACGCTCGCGCTCGCTACGGGCGGCACGCTGATGTCGGCCCGACCGGTGGGCGCCGAGTCGATGCGATCGCGCGCGCCCGGCCCGCTCGCGACCGCCGACGAGCTGCGTTCGGAGCGATTGGCGGAACGGCTGGTGGCGACGCCGCAGGTGCAGGCGGCGGCCGCCACGGTCGAGCGACAGTGGCGGGCGAAGCTCACGGCGAAGCTCGGAGCTCTCACGCCTCGGACGAACGCCTCGCTCGCACCCGCGATCCGCGAGCTCGCGTTCGCGTACGCGCAGAAGGCCGCGAACGGCGACCCGGCGCGCCCGATGGTGTCGTGGATCGAGTCGCCGCCGCACCGCTGGTTCGGCACGTGCGTTCCCGGCGGCCGCTACGCGGGCGACGATCCCGACACCGTCTACCGCATCGTTCCGATCGACGGCGTGTCCACGTACCGCGTGACGGGTCGCTTCACGTATCGGCGGCCGGCGACGACGCTGTTCCAGGTCGTCACCGACGTGAACGTCCTGACCACGGTGAGCCAGCTCGACGGCGAGGACATGACGGTCGCGCCCGACGGCTCGTTCACGCTCACGATCGACCCGACGGCCGGGACCGGCACGGCGAACCACCTGCAGACCAAGCCGGGCACGGTGGAGCTGTTCGTCCGCGACACCTTGAGCGACTGGAGCGCACAGGCGCCGCCGACGCTCGCCGTCCGCCGCGTCGCCGGTCCACCTCCGGCGCCGCCGCAGACGTTCGCGCAGCTCGTCGACGACACCGTCCGCGGCATCCAGACGCAGGACTGGATCGACTTCTTCATTCTCGGCCTGCAGTACGCGCCGCCGTCGAACGTGTGGTCCGCGCCGTTGATCACGGGCACGACCGCGCGCGCGTTCGCGAACTACCACCTCGACGACGGTCACGCGCTCGTCATCACCGCCGACCCCGCGAAGGCGCCGTACCTCGGCGTGACCGTCCAGACGCCGTGGACGATCACACCGCCGTACTGGGATCGCCAGTCGAGCCTCACCAACGACCAAGCCCGACCGAACGCCGACGGCAGCTTCACGTTCGTGCTGTCGACCCGTGATCCTGGCGTCGCGAACTGGCTCGACACGACCGGCCTGCGCGACGGAACCCTGTTCGCCCGCTGGCAGGACCTGCGCGGTGGCACGTCGCCGATGATCAGCGCGCGTCTCGTGACGCTCGCGAACCTCGACGCCGTGCTCCCCGCCGGGAGCGCGCACGTCACGCCGCGGGAGCGGCAGGTGCAGCTCCGGCAACGGGCAGCCGGATTCGCCCGCCGCGCCGGCATCCCTCACGGCTGCATCACGAACGGCACGCGACCGTCGTCGACGCACGCGGCGAGCGACGAACGGTGACGCGGAGCCTGCCTACGAAGCACTGGACGTCGCCGCCGACCCGGGTCAGGTGCTGATCGTGTACACCGCGGAGCCCGGCTCGCCGTCACACGCTGCGCTGCACGCGCTGGCCGGGTGGCGCGCCGACGTGAACGTCGACCACTGACCCCGCGTCGCCACCGCGACGCGGGCTGGTCCGTCGCCGAACACCGCGGAAGCGCTCCCGCCGCCGCAGAACGGGCCCCCAGCAGGCAGCTGGTGCCCGTGGCGCGTGTGCTCGTCACCGGCGGTACCGGGACGCTCGGCCGGTACCTCGTTCCTGCGCTCCTCGCGCGAGGTCACGACGTACGCGTCTTCTCACGTCACGCACAGCGTCAAGGCAGCATCGACGCCGTGCGCGGTGATGTCACCGACCGCGACCGCGTCGTCGACGTGGTCAAGGGCGTCGACGTGGTGCTCCACGCTGCGACGAGTCCTCGCCCCGGCGCCGGCCGTGTCGAGGTCGACGGGCATCCGCAACGTCGTCGATGCGGTCACCGCGACTGGCGCGCATCTGCTCTACGTCTCGATCGTGGGAGTCGATCGACATCGCTTCCCGTACTACAAGGTGAAGCGGGAGGCCGAGCGGATCATCTCGGCATCACGATGCGCATGGACGATTCAGCGCGCAACGCAGTTTCACGACTTGCTCGACGCCTTTCTCGCGATGCCGCTGTTCCTCCGAACGCCACATCTCGCGTTCCAGGTCGTCGATGCGGGTGAGGTCGCCCAGCGGCTGATCGCGCCGACAGAAGGTGCGCCCAAGGGACGCGCTCCGGACTTCGGCGGACCGGAGATCGCTCCGATCAGCACGCTCGCGTCGACGCGCCGTGAGATCACCGGTCGCCCGGTCGCGTTGCTCCCCGTACGTCGGGTCGGCTTCCTCCGCGACTTCGACGACGGACGGCACCGCTGCCCCGACCGACGCGACGGCCACAAGATCTGGTCGGAGTGGCTTCGCGAGACCACCCGCGCTCCGAACCTCTGAGCACCGATCTTCGCCCCCGAGCACGGTCAGCTGCTCGTCCGAGGAGGCTGCGCCCCCGGGTAGCCGGGATACGAGTCCTTGAACACGCCCGAGTGCAGCAACACGACGGCGGTGGTCCGGTGGGAGTCGGCGTCGACGACCGTCGTGCGCGTCCAGTACGACTCGGTTCGGCGGCTCTGACCGAGCGCGACGAGCTCGCGTTCGAGCGAGTAGTCGTGGTCGACGAATACGGGACCGTCCACGAGTCGGATCTCGAGATCGAGGAACAGTCCGAGCGACGGCGTGCGTACCGGCCATGACGGCCCGCTCTTGTGAGCGAGCACGCTGATCATCTCGATGGGCACGACCGCACGGCCCCACGGCGACGTACGCGCTGGCGCGTCCGTGTACCAGGGGTGCGGCTCGGTGATGCGCGCGAGCTTCTCGTCGAGCGAGAACGGATACCCCGACCCGTTGCGTTCGCTGCGCGTGATGCGCACGACGCCCGGATCCGTCGAGGTCGCGCCCACCTCGAGCCGATCGAGCACGTGCAACTCGCCGGGATCACCGAACGTCGCGAGCCGCCGCTCGAGCTCCGTCGTCCCGTAGTCCGGCCCCACCGACGCCGTGCCCGCGAACACCTGCGCGCCATCGCGCTTGTGTGCGCGCGCGACGACGCTGCCACTCGCGTCGGGGACGAGGAGCGACGCCTGCACCTCTTCACCCTGGACCACCATCGTCCGGAAGTGCGCGCTGAGACAGCCACGCTCGAACCACGCGTCCCCCCACAGTGCCACCGCGAGCGGATCGACCTGGCTGAAGTGCGTCGGGCCTTCGATCGGCGCGCCGGCAAGCCCGAGCGACCCCGCGGTCGCGTCGTCGTGCACGCTCGCGTGCCCGTCGTACTCCTGGTCGGCGAGCATCTGCGCGGGCGCCCGCCACGGGCCGATCAGCGTGATCTCGGTGTCGAATCGCACATCCGTGTCGTACCACGCCGCGATCGTTCGCTGTCAGCCGCGTCCACCGGACCGGCGGACGCGAGCTCTCGCGTGCCTGCCCGGCCGCGGGACGGCTGCCGACCGACGACCACGAGCACCGACATGGTTCGGAGAGCGACGCGGTGTGGAGCGCACCAGGTCGGGGTCCCGCACCGGCGCCCGCCCGCGTTGGTTCGCCGAGAGGAAACGGCACACAACGGCACACGACAGATTCACTCCTGATCCTGTTGATCGTGCTGGCGATCGTCGCGCTGGGGCTCGGCTTCGTCGTGAAGTGGCTCTCGATCGTCTCGTCGCGCTCCTGATCTCTTGCGGTCGTTCGAGCGCTCGCTCGTCGGGCACGGGGAGGGTAGGGCTGCGTGGAGGGAAGGTCTGCGTCACGCCCCGCGACGCG
>DASRES010000013.1 GCA_035651955.1 Acidimicrobiia bacterium | reverse complement strand
AGCGGAGGTTCCTTCAGAGGCCGCAGTCGACGAGCTGCGCGTTGCGGAGGCGACCGACCTCCTTCGTCGGCTGGTCGACGGAGCCGAGCGACCACAGCGTGCCGTAGAGGCGGTTGAACGCCGCGTATGCCTCGGGTTGGTGGTCGAGGAACACCATGCTGCCCGCGGGCGGTGCGATGCGGCTCACGCGGCCCCCAGCGCGACGCGCGAACGCGAGGTCGCGTCGAACAGCGCGATCGCGAGCGTGAGCGCGGTCGCGCCCGCTTCGCCGAGGTGCGCGACGACGCGCGCGCACATGTCGTCGGTGACCGAGTGCGCGTCGAGGACGTACATCTCGGTGAACGCGAGGCAGGCGCGCTCGCGTTCGTCGAGATCCCCGGATTCGACCGGTGCGACGGTCGTGTCGCGCAGTAGCGTCGCGACGGTCGCGCGGCACAGTGTCAGCAGCCGTGCGTCGAGCGGGCCCGACGTGACGGCACGCTCGAAGTCGCGGAGCCGATCGCGCACGACCGGTTGCCGCGCCAGCAACGCCTCGAAGCGCTCGTGTTCGGCCATCGCGCGCCCGGAGGGATTCGAACCCCCGACCAACGGCTTAGAAGGCCGCCGCTCTGTCCAGCTGAGCTACGGGCGCGTATGAGCGCGCGGAGTCTACCGGCGCGCGTCCGCGAGCACGGAGACGATGCGTTCGATCGCAGCCTCGACATCGGCGTCCTCGACGACGCGCTGGACGCGTGCATCCGCGCGTCGAACGACGCGACCGTCGCCGTCGACCGCGACGCGCCGCTCGACGATCCGCACGACGGGCTCGCCCAGTGCCGCGAGCAAGGCAAGCGGATCGTGCAGACAGACGGGATCGCGCCATCGCGCGATCTCCTCGCTCGCAGCGGGGGCGACCTGCGCGAGACGCGCGCGCGTCGCGTCGTCGAGACGCATCCGCGCGGTGACGTCGAGCGGCACGAGGAGCAGGTCGAGCTCCGCGAGGACCGCCGCCGCCGCGCGTGGATCGGCCGCGAAGTTCGACTCGACGTGGCGCGTCGCGCCGCGGTGATCGACGGGCGCCAGTGCTCCGCCCATCACGGTCGTCTCGGGCAACGCCGGGACGACGCGCGCGATGTTGGTCAACGGCCCGATCGCGAGCAGGGCGTCGACGTCGACGAGCATCGACGCGTCGAGGTCGGGGCCCGTGATCGCGGGGACGTCGTGCGCACCGGTCGCGTCGAGCAACGCGCGCGCCACAGCAGTGCGCCGGCCGAGATCGCCGCCTGTCGTCGAGACGCCGACGAGCTCGACGGCAGGGTGCGCGCAGGCGAGGAGGAGCGCGATCGCGTCGTCGGGGTTCGTGCCGACGTCGGTGTCGACCCAGAGGCGCACAGCTGGTCAGGCGAGCGCGGCGTGCAGCGCGTCGGCGAGACGCGGGTGACGGAACGTGTAGCCCGTCTCGTGCAGCACGCGGGGCTCGACGCGCTGGCTGGAGCAGAGCAGCTCGCGCACGAGCTCGTCGCCGTAGCGCAGCTTCAACGCCGTCAGCGGCGTCGGCACCTTGGTGGGTCGGTTGAGCACGTGGCCGAGCGTCTCGGTGAAATCCCGGTTCGTCACGGGGTTGGGCGCGGTCGCGTTCATCGCCCCGATCACGTCCTCGTGGTCGATCGCGTGGAGGATGGCACCGACCTCGTCCTCGAGCGCGATCCAGCTCATCCACTGCCGGCCCGAGCCGATTCGTCCGCCCAGGCCGAGCTTGAACGGAAGGAGGAGCCGTGCGAGCGCGCCGCCCTCTCGCGCGAGCACGATGCCGGTGCGTACGCGCACGGTGCGGATGCCGGCCTGGTCCGCTGCCGCGACGGACTCCTCCCAGCGCACAGCGACGTCCGAGAGGAACCCGCCGCCCGGGACGCTCTCCTCGGTGAGCACGTCGTCGCCGCGGTCGCCGTAGTACCCGATCGCGGATCCCGACACGAGGACCCGCGGCGGGTCCACGAGGCTCGCGACGGTCTTCGCGAGCAGTGTCGTGCCCTTCGTTCGGCTCTCGAGGATCCGGCGCTTCGTCTCGGGCGTCCACCTCGCGTTGCCGATGCTCTCGCCCGCGAGGTGGACGATCGCGTCGGCGCCCTCGAGCCGGTCCGCCTCGAGCTCGCCCCGCTCCGGATCCCAGCTGAGCTCGCCGGGCCCGTGACGACCGCGCGTGATCGCGATGGCGAGGTCGTCGCGCTCGCGCAACGCGTCGCACAGCGCCGTGCCGATGAGCCCCGTCGCCCCCGTCACCAGCACCTTCATCGCCCTCTCCCCTCGCCCGGTCGCCTCGCGGGCGTCGTGGTCCTACCCGCTACGATGACCGGACGCGCCCCTAGCTCAACTGGTTAGAGCAGCAGACTCTTAATCTGCGGGTTCAGGGTTCGAGTCCCTGGGGGCGTACGGCACGCAGCATGCAGGACGACCGCGGCACCCCGACGGCGGGCACCGAGCGCGGCGATCTGCACCACGTCGCACGCGCGCTCGTCCGAGCGCGTCCGGTCGTCGTCATCGCCACGGTGGTGGCACTCGTCGTCGGCGTCGTCATCATCGTGCAGGTCGTCCGCGGCGCGCGTGGCACCGCGTGTGACCGCGCGTCGTTCCGGGTCGGTTTGCGCGGACCCGGGAGTGCTCCCCCGCCTCCGATCGGCGGTGGATCGCTGTCGAGCCGCATCCATCGTGCGTTTCACGGAACGTCACCCGCAGTGTTCTGCGACGACTTTCCCGATCCGTTCGTGTTGCGCGTCGGGCGTCGGTACTACGCGTACTCGACGACCAGCCACGGCGATCACGTGCCCGTCCTCACGACGGGGAGCATCTTCGGCGGCGGCGGCCGTCACGAGGCCTTGCCGCACATGCCGGCGTGGACCGACGGGCGGAACGCCTGGGCGCCGGCAGTGCTGCAGCGCGGCCGCACGTTCGTCATGTACTACGCACCCGGGATGCCGGACGGTCGCCACTGCCTGTCCATCGCGGTCGCGACGAACCCCGCCGGCCCGTTCGTCGACGGGTCGCGCGCACCGTTCGTGTGCACCCCGGCGAGCGCGATCGATCCGAGCCCGTTCGTGGCGCCGAACGGGCAGCCGTACCTCGTGTGGAAGGGCGCGTCGGCGATCGAGGTCGCCCCGTTGCGCGGGGACGGCTTGGGACTCGCCGGTCCGGCGATCTCGCTCGTGACCGCGTCGCAGCCCTGGGAGCACGGGATCGTCGAGGGTCCGTCGATGATCGCTGCGAGCGGCGTGGTCTACCTCTTCTACAGCGGCGGGCAGTGGGACAGCGCGAACTACGCGATCGGGTACGCCGTCTGCGCGACGCCGCTCGGGCCGTGCACGAAAGCACCGACGAATCCGTGGCTCGCCTCGAACCCGACCGCACAGGGTCCCGGCGGTCAGGAGTTCTTCACCGACCCGAGCGGGCGGCTGTGGATGGTCTTCCACGCATGGGTCGACGGCAAGGTCGGCTATCCGACCGGCGCGCGAAACCTCTTCGTCGTCCACGTCACCTTCGTGAACGGCACCCCGCAGGCCGCGTGACGCGACCGGCGCGACCGGCGCGACCGGCGAGCCGCTACGCACCGTGTTCGCTCCGCGCACCGCGTGGGTATAGGCGGGGTGCCGAAACGGAGGTACCCACATGGCACACGTCTACGAGAACGACGTCGCCTACGAGCCCGCCGTCGAGCGCACGTTCCACTGGAGCCCGGCGCAGGTCATCGCCGCTCTCATCGGGATCGGCTACCTCGTGCTGGGGGCCGTCGCGCTCTCGCGCACGGGGTTCAACGTCCACCACGTCGCGGTCCCGACCGGGTACGTCTGGCGCTGGCACCAGACGCCGATCCTCGGGCTGGCCGAGGTCGTGTTCGGGGCGCTCATGCTCCTCGCCGCGGCACGGCCGGCCGCCGCGAAGACGCTGATGTGGCTCCTGAGCCTCGCCGCGCTCGGGCTCGGCATCGCGGTCCTCATCGACGCCTTCCCGTACCAGCTCCACCACTGGCTCGGCGTGCACCGTGCCGACGCGTGGCTCTATGTCGGGACGGGCGCCCTCGGACTCGTGGCGTCCGTGGCGTCGCCGACGTTCTTCCACACCCGTCGGGTCGGCCGCGTGCCGCGCCGCATGGTCCGCTGACGCGAGCGGCGTTGACGGTCCGCGCGTGATGCGGGGCGGCAAACGCGCGTACTACCCTGACGCTGAGCGGCCCGTTTGTGCATGAACCCGCGCGTCGCCGGGTACGACGGTCGCCGACAGCGTCGCGTGAGGGGGCGGTCGCTGTGCGCAGGACGTGACCGCGACGATCGACACGGCCGCCGAACGGACCCGCGGGCGGGTGCCGTACCAGCCCGCACTCGACGGGCTCCGCGGCATGGCCGTGCTCGCGGTGCTGCTCTACCACGGCCGTGTCAGCTGGATGCCCGGCGGCTACCTGGGCGTGGACGCCTTCTTCGTCCTCTCCGGCTACCTGATCACGGCGCTGCTGGTCGCCGAGCGACGCGACACGGGCCGGATCGCGCTGGGATCGTTCTGGTCGCGGCGCGCCCGGCGGCTGCTCCCGGCGCTCGTCATCCTGATCGCCGGGGTCGTCGCGTACGCGCGGTGGTACGCGTCGCCCGTCGACCTGGCGACGATCCGCGGCGACGCGCTCGCGACGCTCGCGTACGTCGCGAACTGGCACTCGATCGTGGCCGGCCACGGCTACATGACGCAGTTCGCGAACCCGTCGCCGTTGATGCACACGTGGTCGCTCGCGGTCGAGGAGCAGTGGTACCTCTTCTGGCCGCTCGTCGTTCTCGTCGTCATGCACTTCCGCCACGCGGGGTTGCACCGCCTGCGGACCGTCGCGATCGTCGCGACCGTCGCGTCCGCGGGGTGGATGGCATGGCTGCAGCGCGGACACGCCGACGTCTCACGCGCGTACTTCGGCACGGATGCACGCGCGCAGGCGCTCCTCGTCGGCGCGCTCCTCGCGATCCAACTCGCGATCCATCCGGAGATCCGGACGAGCGTCGCGCGTGGCGCGATCCGCGTCGGCGCGCTCGCCGGCGCCGCGGTCACGTTGTGGTTCTGGACGACCGTCGACCAGACGAGCCACGCCTTCTTCCGCGGCGGCTACCTCCTCGCGGCGATCGCCGTCGCGCTCGTGATCCTGAGCAGCGTGCAGCCGGCACGAGGCGTCGTCGGCAACGCGCTGTCGTGGCGGCCGTTGCGGTGGGTCGGCCGCATCTCCTACGGGCTGTACCTGTACCACTGGCCGATCTTCCTGGTGCTGACGCCCGCGCGGACCGGGCTGCACGGCGTCACGCTGCTCGCGCTGCAGTGCGGCGTGAGCATCTCGGTGGCCGCGCTGTCGTATTACGCGATCGAGATGCCGATCCGGCGCGGCACGTTCCTGCGCGGCGTCCAGGCGTACGTCGTGACCCCCGCAGCCGCGACCGTGGCCGTCGTCGCGGTCATCGCGGTGACGGCCGGGGGTGGGAACAGCGCCGTCGTGCTCGACGCGACCGCGTCCCGTGCCGCGCACGACCTCAAGAAGGCGACCGCGTCCCCGAGCGGGCACGCGACCACGTCGACGCCCGTCACGACCGTCGCGCCCGACCCCTTCGCCGGCGTGTCGACCTGGCATCCGTCGCCGCCCGTCTGGCCCGCGCCGGTGCTCGTCGTCGGCGACTCCGTCGCGTCGGTCCTCGGTCCCGGCCTGGAGCACGCGGCCGCGTCGCACCGTCTCGTCGTCGACGACCGCGCCGTCCCCGGCTGCGGCGTCCTGCGCGCGCCCGAGCGGTGGAAGACCCAGACGATCTCGACCAACGACTGGTGCGGTCGGTGGCCCGGCTACTGGCGCGGCCTCGTCGACCAGCTGCACCCCCGCGTCGTCGTCCTGTTGAGCGGCACCTGGGACCTGCTCGACCACGAGGTCGCCGGCCGGTGGATCGGACCGGGCGACCCGGGATGGGACGACTTCTTCGTGTCCGAGACGGAGGCGGCCGTCGACGTCCTGTCGGCGGGCGGCGCGCGCGTCGTGCTGCTGACGTCGCCGTACTACCGGCCCATCGGCAACCCGCCCGCGGACCAGGTGACCCGCTCGCAGTTCAACAACGCGCGCGTCGACCGGATGAACGCGGACTACCGGCTGATCGCGCAGCACGACCGGCGTGTGCAGGTCATCGACCTCAACGACTTCGCGTGCCCGGGCGGCCAGTTCGTCGACAGCGCGTACGGCGTGAGCGACTTCCGCCCCGACGGCACGCACTTCAGCAAGGCCGGCGCGGACGTGGTCGGGCGCTGGCTCGCGCCGCAGCTCCAGCTCGTCGCGGCCGGTCTCTAGCCGCGTCAGCGCGCGGCCGCGTGCAACGCGACCGCGAGACCACCCTCGGGCGCCCGGCCGAGGTGCACCGCGTCGCAGAGCTGGCGCGCGATCCACAGGCCGCGGCCCCCGACCCGCTCGGACGCGGGCGGCTCGAACCCGGCCAACACGTCGTCGAGACCGGGGCCCGCGTCGCTCACGACACACACGAGCTCGTTGCCATCGGCCCACATGCGGACGCGCCCGCGGCCGCCACCGTGCAGGATCGCGTTCGTCGCGATCTCGTTCGCGGCGACGACGAACTGGTCCGCCAGCACTTCGTCGGCGGTCGAGGCGCGGGTGAGCGCGGTCACCCGTCGGCGGATCTCGGCGACGCCCGCGTCGAGACCGATGTCGATGTCGGGCCGCCGCGCCGGCAGCCCGTCGATCGACTGGCGCGCCGACACGAAGGTCTCCGGGTCGGCGTAGCGGTCGCTCGCGAACCGCCCGTTCCCGTCGGCGACGAACGGGTGCGTCGCCGATGCGCCGTCGACGACGTCCGCCGGGAGCAGGCGCGTGTCGTAGGGGCACACGACCCACGCGGGCAGGTCCGCGAAGACGCGGTTCAGCGCCGACTCGTAGCACAGCCACGCGTCGTGCTGCGCGTCGGACATGCCGAACTGCACCTCGCCGATGACGCGAAGGCCGGGCGCGCCGCTGCGCAACGCGTCGCGGAACAGACGCGAGTACCCCGCGACGGTCGCGGGCGGGTGCTCGTACCAGTTGCGCGCGTCGATCGCGCGGACGCGTTCCGTGACGTCCGTGCCGAGCTCGTCGTGCAACAGCGCGAGGTTCGACGGAAGCGTCACCGCGACGACCGTCTCCCCGCGGTCGACCCCCTCGCGGACGAACGGAGCCATCGACGCCACGTACTCGCCGTCGTCGGAGAACACGAACGCGTCGTGGACCAGGCCGCTCATCGTGTGCGCAACGTACCCAGGCCGTCCGACGGCCACGCCCACCGCCGGGACCGGACCCGGCTCGCGCTCACCGGTCCGACACGATCCCGTCCAGGACCGCGGCGAGCTCGGCCGGGCGGGCGACCATCGGCTCGTGCCCACCGACCATCTCGACCGGCGTGACGCCGAGCAGCTCGCGGGCCACCCGCCGCTGGTAGTCGGGCCGGACGATCCGGTCGTCGCGGCACAGCACGTAGCTGCTCGCGACGGCCGGCCACGCGTCGATCGGGCACGCCTCGGTGACGGGTCCCCAGAACTGCCGGCGCAGACGGCTCGCCACCCAGCGCGTCGAGCCGGGCGCGTCGTGCGTGAACCACTCCTCGACGCACTCGGTACGGAACGTCGCGGAGCCGTCCTCGTTGGTCGTGCTCGTGGCGAGGAACGCCGGGTCGGTCGGCAGCTCGCCGTCGAGCGCGGCGCCGACCGTCCGCCCGGGGACCGGGACGATCGCGGCGAGGAACACGAGCCGGCCGACCGGCCGCATCGACGCGACGACCGGGATCGTGAGCCCGCCCAGCGAGTGCCCGACGACCGTCACGTCGTCGTCGAGGTCGGCCATCGCGTCGACCGCGGCGGCCGCGTACTCGCGCGCGCCGGCGTCCGCTCGGTCGGACGGCAGGTCCATCGCCACGACGCGATGGCCCCGCGCCTCGAGCTCGGGGACGACGCGCTCCCAGCACCAGGCACCGTGGTACGCGCCGTGCACGAGCGCGACGTCGCTCACGTCTACTTGCGGTTGAGCTCGCGCAGGTCGGCGAGGACCTCGGCGGGGTGGTTCGGGATGTCGGACACCTCGTACGACCTCGCGATCACGCCTTCCGGGTCGATCAGGTAGCTGAGCCGCTTCGCGAACTTCACCTTGTCGGCACCGGGATCGCGCGTCTCGTACGCGACACCGACCTGCTCGTCCCAGTCCGACAGCAGACGGAACGGGAAGTCGAACTTCTCACGGAACGCCTTGTTCGCGTCGGGGGCGTCGAACGAGATGCCGAGGATCTCGCAGTTCAGTGCGTCGAACTCCGCGGCCTGGTCACGCAGGCCCTTCCCCTCGATCGTTCAGCCGGGGGTGTCGGCCATCGGGTACCACCAGAGCAGCACCCACTTGCCGCGCAAGCTCGACAACGTGACGTCGTTGCCGTCCTGGTCCTTGACCGTGAAATCAGGGGCGGGAGCACCGGGCTGCAGCATGGCAGCCACGCTACCGTCACGAGCGCGCGAGCGTGGCGGAAGCGGCAGACGCGCCGGGCTTAGGTCCCGGTGTCCTCCGGGACGTGGGGGTTCGAGTCCCCCCGCTCGCACGGCTCGGCACGAGCGCGGGGCTGAGCGCCGGGCTACGCGCCCTGCACCTCTTCCTTGACGGCACCGATGCCGAAGACCGCGCCCTGGGGATCGGCGAGCACCGCGCCACGACCGAAGTCCATGTCGTTCGGCGGCATGACGGTCGTCGCGCCCAGCTCCGCGGCCGTCGCGGCCGACGCGTCGCAGTCCTCCACCGCGAACCACACCGACCACGCCGGGAACTCGCCGTCGCCGGCTTTGTGCGCGCCGCACACGATGCCTCCGTCGACGGTGAAGATCGCCGCGTCACTCCCGCTCTCCGCGTCGGCGCCCCATCCGAACACGGACGAGTAGAAGTCGCGCGCCTTCCCGACGTCCGTCGTGGCGAGCTCGTTCCACGTGAACGTGCCCGGCTGGTTCACGAGCTGCGCGCCGATGTGCTCCTTCGGCTGCCACACCGAGATGAACGAGCCGAGCGGGTCGCGGATCACGGCCATGCGGCCGGCGTCGAAGACGTCCATCGGCCCGGCGACGACCTCGCCGCCCTTCGCGGTCGCCTGCTTCGACGTCGCGTCGGCGTCGGTGACCGTCACGTACACCGTCCAGAACGGCGGCATGTCGGGGTTCTGCTGCGGACCGATGCCGGCGACGTACTTGCCGTCGAGCGTGAACATCCCGTACCCGCCTGCTTCTGGCCGCGGGTCGAACTCCGCCTTCCACCCGAACAGCGCGCCGTAGAACCGGCTCGACGCCTGCGTGTCGGGACTCCCGAGATCCACCCACGACGGCGTCCCGGGCGCGTACGAGGACCGCTCCGACATGACGACCTCCCTCTCACGCGACGTTCGCGTCCCAGTGTGCACGAGACGGACATCCGTTCCCAGCGCGCGATCTCCCCCGGCTCTGTTCGCGCGCCGATTTCGCGCGCCGAGCGCGTCACGGCGTGTCCGGTGCGCGCGTGATCCGGAAGAGCGGGACGGGATCGGGGATCCCCCGCATGACGACGGGACCCAGCTCCGTGACGCACATCCGCGCGAGCGCCTCACCGGCGGCCGCGCACACCGCGTCGGACACGAGCAGCTCACCCGGGCCGCTCATGTCCGCGATGCGGGCCGCGAGATTCACGTCGTGACCGACGAGATCGTCACCACGGCGCGCCGGCCGGCCCCAGTGCATGCCGATGCGGACCCACAGCGGCGTCGTCGCGTCGCCGGCGCGCGCGAACTCGTCGAGGAGCTGCAGACAGGTCGTGACCGCGCCGACCGGTTCGCCGAACCACAGCAACAGGCCGTCGCCCAGCTCCTTGACGATCCGCGCGTCCTCGGGGAGCGCGTCGCGGACGATCGTCGTCTGCCGGTCCAACAGCGCGACAGCCGCGGTGTCGCCCCGGTCCGCGGTGAACTCGGTGTACCCGACGATGTCGGTGAAGACGATCGCGCCCGCCCGCGTGCTATCCACGACTCCGCACCGTCACCGTGCCGCTCCCCGTGCGGACGCGGATCCGTCCGTCGTCGCCGGGCTCGCAGTCGCCGCGCACCGCGCCGCTGCGCGACACCAGATCGCACGCGGGTCGCACACCGGGCGGGACGGTGATCTCGACGCTGCCCGAGTGCACCTCGACGGACACGTCGCCGCCACCTCGTGCGAGCCCGATGGTCACCTTCCCGCTGCCCGCACGGATGCTCGCCGCGCCGACGGCGCCGGCCTCGACGCTGCCGGACGCGGCCGCGACGTCGACCGAACCGGCCTCGTCGATCCGCACCTGTCCGCTGTCGGCGCGGCAGCGGCACTCCCCGGCACAACGTGCGACGCGGATACTGCCCGAGCGGCTGCGGGCATCGAGCCGCGTGACCTCCTCGACCGAGATCTCGCCGCTCTCGGTCGTGACGCGCGAGTCGCCGAGGAGGCCGGCCAGCACGACGCCGCCGGACGCGACACCGACGAGCACGTCCGTACCGCGCGGGCACCGGACCGCGACCGCGCCGGATGCGCGCACGACCTCGACGCCGTCGGACGTCACCCTGACGTCCGAGGCGCCCTTCTCCACGAGCACGTCGTCGCGCGCCTCGCCCGTGACGGTGACGCGGCCGGACCGGCTCGTGATCCGGAGTGGTGTGCCCGCGCGGATCGGGAACGTCGCGGCGCTCACGCGTAGGTGCGGACGAGCTCGAGGACCGCGGCGACATCGGGTCCGTCGCCGGTGAGCCCCGTCGCGGCCGGGTCGACGCGTCGCGCGGCGACGAGACACAGGTCGAGCGCGTCACCGCGGATCGTCGTCGTCGGCACGCCCTCGGGTGGCACGAACGTCCACGTCGCGCCGTCCGGTGCGCGCAGGTCGAACGCGACCGCGCCATGCAACCTCCGCCCCGCGCGGTCGAACGCGTACGGCAACGTGCGCCACGCGAGGTGGGCGACGTGCTGGATGGTGCCGGTCGCGGGGACGTCGACGCCGACCGCGTCGGCCACGTCGCCGGTGTGGATCCACGCCTCGGCGAGGCGCGTCGTCGCGAGCGTGTGGACGGACAGCTGCCCCGCGACCCACGTGACGCGCGCGTGCGGGTCGGCGTCGTCGAGCGCGTGCCGCAGGCACGCCGCGCCCGTGCGCCATCGCTCGTGCACCTCGACCGGCGGTTGACCGCGCTCTGCCGCGACGAGCGCCGCGGCACCGTCGTCGACGTTCGCCGCCGCGCCGAACGAACCTGCGACCGACTGGAGGTGCTCGGCGAAGCGGCCCTCGAGGCTCGCCAGTGCGAGCTCGTCGGTCTGCGCGAGGTGCAGGACGACGTCGCGGACGTCCCAGCCGTCGCAGCGCGAGGCGCGCGTCCAGTCGTCGTCGTGAAGCGCGCTCAGCACGGCGTCGAGCTGCTCGTGCTGACCGGCGAGCGAGGCGAGAACGTCTTCCATCGGTCGACCTCCGGGCAGCACTGTAGGCAGCGTTACGCTGCGACGCATGGGTGTCGACCGACCGGGGAACGCGGTGATCGTCACGGGTGGCGCGTCGGGCATCGGTCGTGGTTGCGCGCACGCGGTCGCGGAGGTCGGCCGGCCCGTCGCGGTCTGGGACACGAACGAGCAACAGGCCACCGCGGTCGCGCAGGAGCTGCTCGACACCTTCGACGTGCGCGCGTGTGTGGCACGTGTCGACGTGCGCAACGCGTCGACGTTCGACGCTGCGCTCGCGACGACGGCGAAGGCGCTCGGCCCGATCGGCGGGCTCGTGCACTCGGCGGGCGTCGTGTCACTCGAGGACGTCGACCGCATCGACGACGAGGCGTGGGACCGTGTCGTCGACGTCAACCTGCGCGCGCTCGCGCTGCTCGCCCGCGCAGTGCTCCCCGAGCTGCGCGCGTCCGCACCGGGCAGCGCGATCGTCGGCATCGCGTCGGTCGAGGCGATCGTCGGCGACGGCCGCATCCCCGCGTACTGCGCGTCGAAGGCCGGGATGCTCGGCCTGGTGCGGTCGCTGGCCGTCGGTCTCGCGCCCGAGGGCATCCGCGTCAACACCGTGTGCCCGGGGTACGTCGAGACGCCGATGACCGCGGCCGTCCTCCGATCACCCGACGCGCGCGCCCGCCTCGAGCGCCAGGTCCCGCTGCGGCGGATCGCCACTCCCGCGGACGTCGGCCGCGTCGTACGGTTCCTGCTCTCCGAGGACGCCGGCTACGTGACCGGCACCGAGGTCGTGGTCGACGGGGGTCTGACCCGCTCGCTCAACGGGTAGACCCACGGGTCCGCGACAGGTCGAGGAGCGCCGATGCCCGACAGCCCCGAGATCCGTGACCGTGACGCCTCCGAGGCCGACGTGATCGAGGAGCACCAGGAGGTCGACGGCGACGTCGTCCTCGGCGACCCCGCGCTGCGCGACGCCGAGTCGAAGCTGTCCCGCGACCCCGAGGTCCCCGAGGCGGACGCGTTGGAGCAATCCGAGCCGTTCGTCGTGGACGACGACGAGGACGCGCGTCCCCACGCCGCGATGGACGACTACGAGTAGCGCGCGACGACGAGCCGCGCGCGTCGCCCCCGGTCGGGTCCCGCTAGCGCCGGCGCTTCCGGTTGCGACGCCCGGCGCGCTTGGCGTCCTTCGCCTTGAACTCGGCGATGACCTCAGGCGCGACCGTGTTCACGATGTCCTCGGCCTCGTCGAGGAGCGCGGCGACGTCGTCGCCTTCGGGCTCCGGCTCGACGGACGCCGTCGTGCGGCCGAGGCTCCCGAACTGCCAGCCCGCGTCGATCCGGCGCAGCTCGTAGGCGGCGCACTCGTCCGGGCAGCGCCACGGGGCCTCGGGAGCGAGGTCGAGCCGGCACTTCCGGACCGTCTCGCCGTTCGGATAGGTCCGGCTCTCGTAGTGCCGGCACTCGTCGCGCATGGGCATGGCTGACCATTCTGTCCGATTCCGCGCCAGCCAAGGGCGCGGCATTGCGATTCCGCGCCCGCCCCGGGGCGCGGGTTCTGTGATCTGTCAGACCCCCAACAGCACGAATGCCTCGAGGCGTCCCACCTCGGCGCGCAGCGTCTCGACGAACGTCGACACCGACACGTCGCGCACGCCCGCGACCGCGAGCGCGGCCTCGAGCCGGGGCACCACCGCGGCGTCGTCGTGGACGAGCAGCGCGGCGATCGCCTCGCCCGCCCACACGATGCGCGTCACCGGCTCGCCCATGGTCTCCGGATCGTCGTGGTGGTGTGCGACCGCGTCGACCAGCCACACGGGCAGACCAGATTCGCGCAGCACGAGCGCGCCCGCCTCGGGGTGATCCATGCCGAACACGGCTCGCTCCAGGACCGTGCGGCGACCCTCGTCCTCGCCCGCGGCCGCGATCACGACGTCGTAGCGCTCGCGGTCGTGCCGGAACAGCAGCGCTGCGCCGAGATCGTGCAGAAGGCCGGCGCTGAACGCGTCGCCCACCGGGGTGCCGCAGTGACGCGCGATGAGCGACGCGCCGGCCGCGACCGTCGTGCTGTGGTCCCAGAATCCGTCGGGCACGTCGCGGCCCGCGCGTGCGAACAGCCCCGCCGCGGTGCTCACGGCGAGCGTGCGGATGACCGAGAAGCCGAGGAGCACGACCGCCTGCGGCAGCGACCCGACCCGTCCGCCGAGCCCGAAGTACGGCGAGTTCGCGAGGTGCAGGGCGCGCGCCGCGAGGACGGCATCGCGACCGAGGACCTGCGCGACCCGGGGCGCGGAGACGTCCGGGGCGTCGAGCAGCGTGAGCAGCTCGAGTGCGACCCCGTCCCGCATCGGCAGCCGGCGCAGCTCGTCGCAGAGCGCGCTCCTGTCCACGACCCTCCCCTCGACGGGTGACCCCTGCCCGTTGCATCGGGCGCCGGCGGTGGGGACTTGACCCTCGCGATTGTGTGGATTCGCCCGGTGTACGCCGGCGAACCCACACGAGCTGTCAGTCCAGCCAGTCGGGGGCGTGGTCGAGGAGGTACCGGCTGACGGCGAGACAGCGGTCCAGCGTCTCGCACGGGACCTCCTCGCCGTTGCGGATCCGCACGAGCGAGACCCGCTGGTGCGCGACGACCCGCAGCGACCGCTCGGACGCGTCGGTCGCAGTCGGGAACGAGTCGATCGCGGAGACCTCGAGCGGGAGGTCGACACCGCCCACGCCGGCGAGCTCCGTCGCGAGCACGAGCAAGTCGGGGCTGCTCGGCAGCGGCGGGAGGGCCCACGTGAAGCTGAGCGGGAAGTGGAACTCGTCGGCCGGCTCCTCGTCGTCGCCGAGGTTGACGACGACGTCCTCGAACCCGAGCAGCGTGCGCGGGTCGATCTCGAGCGACAGGTACAGGTCGACGGGTCCCTCGCAACCCTCCTCGGGGTGGAGGTCGACCTCCCAGTTCTGGCGCAGCGAGTAGCTCTCGACGAAGTGGCGCTCGTCGTGGACGTGGAAGCCGTGCTCGACGGCGTGGTCCTTCAGGTCGGCGACGAACCCGGCGATGTCGATGACGGCCACCCGTGCAAGCTCCTCTCGTTGCTCGTTGCTGCTCTCGTTGCTGTCGCTGCCCCGCTCAAGCGTCGCGCAGCGCGTCCGCGAGCGCTCGGAGCGCACGGCCGCGATGCGACAGCGCGTGCTTCTCCGCCGCCGTCATCTGCGCGAACGTCCGCCCGTCACCGTCGTCGGCGACGAAGACGGGGTCATACCCGAAGCCCTCACGACCGCGCGGTCGGGTCGCGATCGACCCGCGCACCTCGCCACGAGCGACGACCTCGCGACCGTCCGGCCACCGCGCGATGGCGACGGTGACGAAGCGCGCACCGCGCCGCGCGTCCGGGACGCCGTCGAGCTCGCGCAGCAGCTTGGCGACGTTGTCGGCGTACGTGGCGTCGTCGCCCGCGTACCGCGCCGAGCGGACGCCCGGCGCGCCCGCGAGGGCGTCGACCTCCAGCCCGGTGTCGTCCGCGATCGCGAGCAGGCCCGTCGCCTCGCACAGTGCGACGGCCTTCAACCGCGCGTTCTCCTCGAGCGTCTCACCCGTCTCGTCGACGTCGGGCACGTCGTCCGGGCGCGGCACGAGCCCGCTCGCGAGGCCGACCGCGCCGAGCACGTCACGGATCTCACGCGCCTTGTCCGGGTTCGCCGTCGCCAGCACGGCGCGCGCTCGGCTCCCGCCTCGCTCGCTCACGCCCGTCGCCGTGCGGGCGGCGGGTCGGTCACGACCGCGCGCTGCTCGTCGATGATCTCGCAGATCCCCGCCTCGGCCAGGTCGAGGAGGTCGTTCAGCTCGTCGCGGCTGAACGGCGCGCCCTCAGCCGTCCCCTGTACCTCGACGAAGCGGCGCGACCCGGTCATCACCACGTTCATGTCGACCTCGGCCCGGACGTCCTCCGAGTAGTCGAGGTCCAGGCACGCGAGCGCGTCGACGATGCCGACCGAGATCGCCGCGCAACCGTCGACGATCGGGTGCGTCGCGACGGTGCCCGACTGCTGGAGACGGGTGAACGCGTCGTGCAGCGCGACCCAACCGCCGCAGATCGACGCCGTCCTCGTGCCCCCGTCGGCCTGGAGCACGTCGCAGTCGACGACGACCTGCACCTCGCCCATCGCCTCGAGGTCGGTGACCGCGCGCAGCGACCGGCCGATGAGCCGCTGGATCTCCTGCGTGCGACCGGACTGACGGCCGCGCGCGGCCTCGCGGGGCACGCGCTCGGTCGTCGAGCCGGGGAGCATCGAGTACTCCGCCGTCACCCACCCGCGACCGCGGCCGCGCATCCACTGCGGCACGCGCTCCTCCACCGACGCCGTGCACAGCACGCGCGTGCGTCCCATCTCGACGAGCACGGAACCCGCGGCGAGCTCCGTGAAGTCACGCTGGAACGCGACCGGACGGAGATCGCCGGGCTCGCGGCCGTCGTTTCGGATGCCCATGTCGTCGTCCTCTCGATTCGCATGGCTCGCTCAGCTTCGCCGTCCCGGGCTCGGCCCACGGCTCCGCTTCGCAGCGCACGGTCAGACCTTCGTGACGAGGTGCGGTGCCGCGAGCGTGACGGGCGCGCCGAACGCGTCCGAGCCTTCCTCGACGCTCGCGATCGGGTCGATGCGCGGCCACAGGTGCGTGAGCACGAGCCGCCGCGCGCGAGATGCGCGCGCGGCCTCGCCAGCCTCGCGCGCGGACAGGTGGATGGGCGCCCGGCGGTCGTCGTGCAGGTAGGACGCCTCGGACAGGACGAGGTCCGCGCCCGGCGCGAACGCGTCGACGCTCCAGCCGGGGCCCGTGTCGGCCGTGTACACGAGCCGCTTGTCGTCGCCGGTCAGCTCGACGGCGTACGTCGGCGGCGGGTGCTCGGTGCGCGAGAAGCACGCCGACAGACCGCCGATGCGGGCGCGTGCGCCGTCCTCGATGTCGTGCCACGCGAACGCGTCACCCCAGTCGCCGACGAGCGCGCCGAGCCTGCGCTGCGCGCCGGCGGGCGCGTACACCGGGACGCCGGTCCGTTCGAGCCCGTACTTGACCAGGACGTGCAGGCCGTACAGGTCGACGCAGTGGTCGGGGTGCTCGTGGGTGATCACCACCGCGGTGAGGTCCTCGGCGTCGACGTGCTCCTGCAGGTTCGAGAACGTCCCGTTGCCGCAGTCCATCCACACGACCGTGTCGCCCTCACGCACGAGGTACCCGCTGCACGCACCGCCCGCGGGCGCTCCGTACGAGCCCGAGCACCCGAGCACGATCAGGTCCATCGCCACGGCTCCACGTCGCGCACCTCCGGACCGAGGAACCGCGCGCCGAGCGCGGCGAAGGTCGACGGGTCGCCGCTCGTGACGAAGCGGTGACGCGCCGCACGATCGCGGCTCGGCCGGCGGGCGCCCGTCTCGTCGAGCAGCGCGCGCACCTCGAACGCGGTCTCGTCCGCGCTCGACACGAGGACGACGTCACGGCCCATCACGTCGCCGATCGTGCGCGCGAGCAACGGGTAGTGCGTGCAACCGAGCACGAGCGTGTCGACGTCCGCGTCCTTGATCGGCGCGAGCAGCCGCTCCGCGAGGACGTGCACCTGGTCGGAGTCGACGTCGCCCATCTCGACGAACTCGACGAAGCCCGGGCACGCCGCGCAGAACAGCTCGATCGGCTTCCCGTCGCGCGTGTGGGAGATCGCGGCGGCAGCCCGCTGGTACGCGCCGGACGCGACCGTGCCGACCGTGCCGATGACGCCGACGCGGCCCGTCCTCGTGACTCGCGCGGCGGCGCGCATGCCGGGCTCGACCACGCCGACGACCGGCGCGTCGCAGTGCTCGCGCAGGACGTCGAGCGCGGCCGACGCCGCGCTGTTGCACGCGACGACGAGCAGCTTGACGCCCCGGTCGACGAGCAGGTCCGCGATCTCGATCGAGTGCTTCACGAGCTCGTCGTGCGGCTTCGAACCGTACGGGAACCGACCGGTGTCCCCGAAGTAGACGACGTCCTCGTCGGGCAGCAGGTCGATGAGCGCGCGCGCGACCGTCAGGCCGCCCAAGCCGGAGTCGAAGACGCCGACGGGACGATCGTCGTGGGCCTTCACGCGCGCGCCTCCGCGACGGCGTCGCCGGCACCCGCGGCACGCCGGAGGCGGTCGGCCACCGCCGCCCCGACGCCTTCGTCCGCCGGCGGGACGGCGAGCAGCACGTCGAGCGCGTACGCGTCCGCGTCGCGCAACCGCTGGTACAGCACGTGGGCGTACTCGTCGACGTCGTGCGGGGGATCGAGGACCGCCACGCGCCCGTCGACACGCGGCGCAGGCGCGAGGCAGAGCACGCCGACGGACCGCCCGACGACGAGATGCTCCGCCGCGCGCGTGGCGACGTCCTCGCGTGCGGCGAGCTCGACTGTCGCGCGCGGCGCGTAGTGCGACGGCAGCGTTCCGGGCGCGGGCGTCGCGCGCTCCCCCGCGCGCGCGACCGCGACGTCGGCGCCGAGGATCTCGCGCAGGCGCTCGGCGGTCACGCCGCCGGGACGGAGCACGACGGGGTCGTCGCGCGAGCAGTCGACGATCGTCGACTCGACGCCGACTCGGCACGGTCCGCCGTCGAGCACGAGATCCACCTCGCCACCGAGGTCACCGCGCACGGCCGCCGCGGTCGTCGGGCTGACACGGCCGAACCGGTTCGCGGACGGCGCGGCGATCCCGTCGCCGAACGTGCGCAACAACGCGCGGGCGAGCGGTTGGTCGGGCACGCGGACACCGACGGTCGACGCGCCGCCCGTCACCTCGTCGGGAACGCGCGCGGCGCGCTCGACCACGATCGTGAGCGGCCCGGGCCAGCACGCCTCGGCGAGACGCGCGGCGACGGGCGGGACGCGCGCCGCCCAGTCGCGCAGCTGCGCGCGGTCGGCGACGTGGACGATCACGGGATGCGCCGCCGGCCTGCCCTTGACCGCGTAGAGCCGGCGGAGCGCGTCGGGGTTGGTCGCGTCCGCACCCAGTCCGTACACGGTCTCGGTCGGGAACGCGACGAGCCCACCGCGGCGCAGCACGTCCGCGGCGCGCGCCACGTCGCCGGCCGTCGACTGCGCGCCCATCTACCAGTAGTTGATCCGGGTCGCGCGCTCGACGACGACGTCCAGGTCGTCCGTCCATGCCCCGGACGACAGGTACTTCCACCCGCCGTCGGGCAGCAGCGTCACGATCGTGCCGCGGTCCATCGCGGCGGCGGTCTTGATCGCACCCGCGACCGCGGCACCCGACGAGATGCCGGCGAAGACGCCGCACTCGTCGAGCAGCCGGCGCGTCCCCTCGATCGACTCGCGCGGGCGCACGATCAGCTTCCGGTCGAGGACGGAGGGATCGAAGATGGGTGGGACGAACCCCTCGTCCAGCGAGCGCAGACCCTGCACGAGCTCGCCTGCGGGCGGCTCGACCGCGACGATCTGCACACCCGCCTTGTGCTCCTTGAGGTAGCGGCCGACACCCATCAACGTGCCGCTGGTGCCGAGACCCGCGACGAACACGTCGACGTCGGGGCAGTCTCGCAGGATCTCGGGCCCGGTGCCCTCGTAGTGCGCGAGCGGGTTCGCGTCGTTGCCGTACTGGAACAGCATCACCTGCGTCGGGTCGTCGGCCGCGAGCTTCTCCGCCTTGCGGATCGCGCCGTTGCTGCCCTCCTCCGCGGGCGACGGGATGATCTCCGCGCCGAAGATCGTGAGCAGCTGCGTGCGCTCGGGCGAGACGTTCTCGGGCAGGACGACGCGCAGCTTGTAGCCGCGCAGTCGCGCGACGAGCGCGAGGCCGATGCCGGTGTTGCCCGAGCTCGGCTCGAGGATGGTGTCGCCTCGCGCGAGGCGGCCGTCGCGCTCGGCCAGCTCGACCATCTTCAGCGCGATGCGGTCCTTCGACGAGCCACCCGGGTTCTGCCCCTCGAGCTTCCCGTAGATGCGGACGTCGGGGCTGGGCGAGAGCGCGTGCAACCCGACGAGCGGGGTGTTCCCGATCAGCTCGAGGATCGACTCGTAGCGGGGCACGCGCGCACCGCCGGCGCGGTGCCGGCTACCCGCCGGCGACGGCCGGGAGGATCGAGATCACGTCGCCGTCGTCGACCTTCGTGTCGAGCTGGTCGAGGTACCGGATGTCGTCGTCGTTGCGGTACACGTTGACGAACTTGTGCAGCCCGCCGTCGGCGTCGACGACCTGGCCGGACAGCCCCGGGTAGCGCTTCGTGAGGTCGGCGACGACCTCGCCGACCGTCGCACCCTGCGCCTCCACGCTCGCCGCGCCCCCGGCGTGCGGGCGCAGCAATGTGGGCAGACGAACCTCGACCGGCATGGTCCCCATGCTACAAGCCTGACCCGGACGGTCGGAATTACGAAGATGCGGCACTGACCGACGGAAAGCGTCAGTCAGTGCCGCATCTCCACCACGACCTGGGTCTCGCGGATCTCGCCGTCGCGGATGCGGTAGGCGCGCAGGACGGGCGCGCCGTCCTTCAGCGACACGATCACGTACACCCAGCCCGGCTCCGCGGCCTGGCGGACGTCGGTGTCCGACGGGTACGCGTCGGTGTGGGTGTGCGAGTGCCACACGCCGACCAGCGCGCCGCCTGCACCCTCGGCGTCGCGCAGCGCGCGGATCATGTCGCGCGAGTCGACGGTGTACGTCCGTGCCGACGCGTCCGCGTTGCGGGCCGGGTAGACGCTCGTGACCAACCCGGTCGGCTCGCCGTCCTCGGTGACAGCACCGCCGAGGAGGCCGCACGCCTCGTCGGGGAGACCGTCGTAGCAGTGGCCGACGATCGTCTCGTACTGGCGCACCGACAGCCGCAACGTCGGCCGCGCGAACGCAGACCGCCCGGTCACGACGACACGCGAGCGGACTCGATCGCGCGCCACACGCGCTCGGGCGTCGCCGGCATGTCGAGATGACGGATGCCGAGGTACGAGAGCGCGTCGACGACGGCGTTCTGCACCGCGGGCGTCGACCCGATCGTCCCGGACTCGCCGATGCCCTTCGCGCCGAGCGGGTTGAGCGGTGTGGGAGTCTCGGTGTGCGTGGTCTCGAAGCTCGGCAGCTCCGCCGCGCTCGGCATCGCGTAGTCCATGAGGTTGGCGGTGAGCGGGTTGCCGTCCTCGTCGAAGACGACGCCCTCGAAGAGCGCTTGCGCCGCGCCCTGCGCGACGCCACCGTGCACCTGGCCGCGGGTCAGCAGCGGGTTGAGCACGCGGCCGCAGTCGTCGACCGCGACGTGCCGGAGGAGCTCGACGCGGCCGGTCTCGGTGTCCACCTCGACGACCGCGACGTGCACGCCGAACGGGTACGAGGCCTCGCCCTGGTTGAAGTCGAGCGCGACGGCGAGCGCGGGCTCCATCCCGTCGGGCCGCTTCGACGGGTCGTTCGCCGCGGCCGACAGCTCGGCCCACGACAGCGCGGACGCCGGCACACCCGCCACGCCCAGCCGGCCGTCGTCGGTGAGGACGATGTCGTCGGCGTTCGCCTCGAGCAGGTGCGCCGCGAGCTGCTTCGCCTTGTCGAGCACCGCCTCGCTCGCCTGGAACAGCGCGCTGCCGGCCGTCTGCAGTGACCGCGAGCCCATCGTGCCGCTCCCCCGCGGCACCAGCGCGGTGTCGGACTGCACGACGCGCACCGACTCCATCGGGACGCCGAGCATGTCGGCGACGATCATCGAGAACGCCGTCTCGTGACCCTGGCCGTGCGCGGACGTCCCGACCGCGGCCGTCACCGTGCCGTCGTCGTGCACCTCGACCGATCCGAACTCCTGGAACAGGCCACCCGCGGTCACCTCGACGTACGCGGACACACCGATGCCGAGCTGCTTCACGTCGCGGCGCTCGCGTCGCGCGCGCTGCTCGGCGCGCAGCTCGTCGTAGCGAGCGATGCGGATCGCCTCGTCGAGCGCCTTCTCGTAGTCGCCGACGTCGTAGTTCGCGCCCGTCGCCGTCGTGAGCGGGAAGTCGTCCGGCTGGAGGAAGTTCCGCCGGCGGATCTCGACCGGGTCGATGTCGAGCTCGTCGGCCGCGATGTCCACGATGCGCTCGAGGAACGCGGTCGCCTCCGGACGGCCCGCACCGCGGTACGCGGCGACGGGTGTCGTGTTGGTCGCGATGCTGCGCGACGTCACCTGCACCTTCGGGATGCGGTAGACGCCCTGCCCCATCATGCGCGTGAGGTACGGGAGGAACGCGCCGGTGCTCGGGTACGCACCCGCGTCACCGACGATGTCGGCCTTCACCGCGACGATCGTGCCGTCGCGCTTGAGACCCATCTCGACGTACTGGATCTGCGCGCGACCCTGCACCATCGCGAGCAGGTTCTCGGAGCGCGTCTCCGCCCACTTCACCGGACGGCCGAGCGCGCGTGCGATCGTGGCGGCGATCACGTACTCGACGTACAAGCCGGTCTTGGCGCCGAACCCTCCGCCGACGGCGGGCGCGATCACGCGCACCTTGTCCGTGTCGAGACCGAGCGCGGCGGCGAGCGGGTCGCGCACGCCGAACGGTGCCTGCGTCGGCGCCCAGACGGTGAGGTCGACCCCGTCGGCCGGCCGCGGGTCGACCACGATCCCGTTGGGCTCCATCGGGATCGCGGCGACGCGCTGGTTGACGAACCGGCCCTTCACGACGACATCCGCGCCGTCGAGCAGGTTCGGGTCGTCGCCGAAGTCGAACGTCATCGCGACGTTCGACCCGTGGTCCGGGAACAGGACGGGCGCGTCGTCCGCGAGGCCCGCTTCCGGGTCGACCACCACCGGCAGGGGGTCGTAGTCGGCGATCACGGCCTCGGCCGCGTCCGTCGCCTGCGCGCGCGTCTCCGCGGCGACGACCGCGACGATGTCGCCCACGAAGCGGACGACCTCGGACGCGAGCGGCGGACGCGCGAACACCGGCGGCAGCATCACGAAGCCCTGCACGGGCGCGAGGTCGAGGTCGGCGGCCGCGTACACGGCGGCGACGCCCGGCATCCGGGCCGCCTCGCTCGTGTCGACCTCGGTGATCCGGGCGTGGGCGATCGTCGAGCGCACGAACACCACGTGCAGCAGGTCGGGCAGCTGCAGATCGTCGAAGTAGCGCGTCTCGCCGCGCAGGATGCCGGGATCCTCGCGGCGTCGCACGGCGTTGCCGAGGATCGAACCGGAAGCGGGCATCGAGACGGACCTCCGTGGTCACCTGACGTCACGGGCGGGACGGGACTCTACGCGCAGGTCAGGCGGGGGCCGCGACCGAGAGCCGGCGTGTGTCGCCGAGCGGCTCGTCGCCGAGGAGCACGAAGTCGGAGTCGTGGAGCGCGTCGCGCATGGGCGCGTGCTCGACGACCGCGAGGAGGCCGCTCGGCACGAGCAGCTCGCGGAGCGCGCGCAGCACGGCGCGCTCGTCGCCGACGTGGTGCAGCACCATCGACGCCCATGCAACGTCCGCGCGCCCAAGTGTGTCGACCGCATCGGGGAGGTCGACGCGTCGCGTCTCGACCCGTGCCGCGGGTCCGAGCCGTGCGGCACGCGCGGCCGCGTGCTCGAGCATCGTCGGTGACGAGTCGACGGCGACGACGGTCGCCGAGCGGAACTGCTGGGCGAGGACGCACGTCGCGACGCCCGGACCGCAGCCGATGTCGAGCACGCGACGGACGTCGACGCCGCGCCGCCCGGCCGCGCCGGCGAGCAGCGCCGCCGCGCGCTCGACCTCGTCGAGCAGGCCTTCTGCTTCGCGCTCGAGCCGGGCGGCCTCGGCCTCCGTGTCGAAGCCGTGCGCCCGACCGTGCGCGCGCCCGTGCTCGTGCGCGCTCACTCCTCGGCCGCGCGCTTGCCGAGCGCGACGAGCACGTCACGACACTCGGCCACCGTCGTCTCGATGATCTCGCGGACGGGCCGGACGCGGTCGATGCGTCCGGCGACCTGACCGCCGAACGCGAACCCACCCTCGAGGTTGCCGTTGAAGTACAGGTCGAGGATGCGCGCGAGCTCACCGAGCGACACCGACTCGTCACGCTCGAGCGCCTCGCTGTACGCGGTGCGCAACACCCGGAAGCCGGGTCGCGAGAAGCGGTTGAGGAAGACGGTGTCGGTCTCGGCCGAGTCGATCACGAGCTGCTTGTAGTTCGCGTGCACGGGCGACTCCTCGGCCGAGACCATGCGTGTCCCCATCTGCACGCCCTCGGCGCCCAGCGCCATCGCGGCGGCCATCGAGCGCCCGTCCGCGATGCCACCGGCGGCGACGACCGGCACGTCGACCTTCGAGCACACGAGCGGGATCAGGACCATGCTCGACACGTCGCGCGGGTTCTTGAAGCCGCCGCCCTCGCCGCCTTCCGCGACGAGCCCGTCCACCCCCGCGCCGACGGCTTTGAGCGCGGCGCGCAACGTCGGCACGACGTGGAACACGGTGAGGCCGGCCTCCTTCAGCAGCGTCGTGTACCGGGTGGGATCGCCGGCCGACGTCGTGACGAACCGGATGCCGTTGTCGACGACGAAGTCGACGATCGACGGATCGCGTACGAACAGCTGCGCGATGTTGACGCCGAACGGCTTGTCGGTGAGGTCGCGCATCGTGCGGATCTCGTCGCGCACCTCGTCGAGCCGGCCAGACGACGTCTCGATGATCCCCATCGCGCCGGCGTTGGAGACCGCCGACGCGAGCTGCGCGCGGGCGATGTAGCCCATGGGCGCCTGGATGATCGGGTGCTCGACGCCGAGGAGCTCGGTGACACGGGTCCGCATGCGCGGTGATACTGCCACCATGGCCGACACCGTGATCGAGGACGCCGTGATCGAGGACGCCGTGAGCGAGGACACCGTGAGCGAGGACGCCGTGATCGAGGACATCGACGGGACGCCCGTCGTCATCGAGGCCGCGCTCAACGGCGTGACCCGCCGGGAACGCAACCCGATCGTGCCCGTCATGCCCGACGAGCTCGCCGCGGACGCGATCGCGTGCATCGACGCGGGTGCGACGGTCGTGCACACGCACAGCCACGACATGCGCGCGCCGGCGGAGCAGAACGCCGAGGCGTACGCGCAGGCGTACCGCGCGGTGCTGCGCGAGCGGCCCGACGCGATCCTGTACCCGACGAGCGGGCTGGGTCCCACGATGGCCGACCGCTACCGGCACATCGAGATCCTCGCCGACGAGGGCCTGATCCGAGCGGGGTTCGCGGACACCGGCTCGGTCAACCTCGGCGGCACCGGAGCGGACGGGCTGCCACCCGAGTCCGACTACGTGTACACCAACACGTTCCGCGACATCCGGTACGTCCTCGACGTGTGCGCGCGTCTGCGGCTCGGTCCGAGCGTCGCGTGCTACGAGCCCGGGTTCCTGCGCGTCGTGCTCGCGTACTACGACGCGGGCGCGCTGCCGGCCGGGACGTTGGTCAAGTTCTACTTCTCGGGTGGCGCGTTCCTCGGCGGGCCGGACGCGTTGCCGCTGTGGGGTGCGCCGCCGACCGCGGAGGCTCTCGCGATGTACGTCTCGATGCTCGGGGCGCGCGACATACCGTGGGCGGTCGCGGTGCTCGGCGGCAACGTGTTCGACACGCCCGTCGCCCGGCTCGCGCTGGAGCAGGGCGGCCACCTGCGCGTCGGGCTGGAGGACGACCAGGACGGCGGACCGAACGTCGACGCGGTCCGTCGCGCGGCGAAGCTGTGCGCGGAGGTCGGACGCCCGGTCGCGTCTGCTCCCGAAGCTTCACGTTTGCTGGGGCTGCCGCGCTCGTAGCCGCTAGTAGCGTCGGTCGTCGTCATGGCAGACAAGCGCGAGCGCGGCGACCGCACCGTCATCACCAACCGGCGCGCGCGACACGACTACCTCGTGCTCGACACATACGAGGCGGGCATCATGCTCGCGGGCGCGGAGGTGAAGTCGATCCGCGACGGTCGCGCCAACCTGCAGGACGCCTACGCGCGCGTCGAAAACGGCGAGGTGTTCCTGCACGGCATGCACGTGTCGCCGTACGCGTTCTCGCGCGCCGAGCACGACCCCGTCCGTAAGCGGAAGCTGCTGCTGCACCGGGGCGAGATCGACGAGCTCGCGCGCAAGACGGATGAGCGGGGCGTCACGCTCGTCCCCCTGCGCGTGTACTTCAAGGACGGGCGGGCCAAGGTCGAGCTCGCGCTCGCACGGGGCAAGCGCAGCTACGACAAGCGCCAGGCGATCGCAGCCCGCGACGCGAAGCGCGAGGCCGAGCGGGAGCTGAAGGCCCGGGGCCGCGGGTAGCCGTTGACGTTCATGCGTCGCTCGTCGTTGCTGTACGACGACCAACGACGCATGAACGCTGGAGCCAAGGCGATTGCGGTCGATGAGACGGGGTGGTCGACCACGCGAGACGGCCGTGGCGCGAGCGCGCCCTTCGACGGCTGCGCGGCCTGACCGAGGCCGTCGACCGTCCCGGCGCGCCCGCTGACGGTTGGGAGCCCGCCGAGGACGACGTCGTCGACGGCGAGATCGTCGAGGACGAGATCATGGAGGTCGAGCCGGCGGCCGCACCCGTGGTCGCCGTCGCGCGTCCGTCGGCCGGCGCCCATGACCACGCCGCGGAGCGGCGACGGCGCCGGTTCCGCGCGGTGATCCTCGAGACGTACCCGAGCGTCGCCGAGCACGTGCTCGCGCTGGCCGAGGCCGGTGCCGACGCCGAGCTCGACGACTGGCTCGAGGTCGCCCGTCTGCTGTCGGACGACGTGCGCCACCGCAACGGCGGCCTCAGCGCGCAGGCGCGGCAACGTGCCCTCGAGCAGACGGTCGCGGCCGCGATCGAGGCGCAGGCGAGGTCGTCGGCCCGGCTCGCCGGCTACCCGGACGACGTGCACGACGACCCGTCACCGATCGAGGGCGACCCGCCCGGGATGCTGCTGTGGGAGCACTACGTCGTGCCCGAGGCCCGCCTGGCGCTGCAGAGCCTGCACGGCGAGGCGCTCGGGAACTGGCTCGACGCGCTGAACGAGCTGTGGGAGTCGGCCCACGCCGTCTACACGGAGTCGGTCGCGAGGGCGGAGCGTGAGCGCCCGCAGCCGGCACACGGCGACCCGGCGCACGGCGGGCCGGCGCACGGCGACGTCGCCGGGGTGCTGGGCGCGGTCGCGGCACTGCCCGCGGGTCCGACCGTCGCCACGACGGCCGCGCCCGCGCCACCGCTCGACGCACGGGAGGCGGCCCGCGTCCGCCTCAAGGCCGCGCTCGTCGCCGTCGAGGAGCTCTCGTTGTGGTGACCGCCCCGCACGTGTGCCTGGCCGAGCGCCGCCATGCGGCGACGCACGACGCACAAGCGGCAGGCGGGATTGCCCGAGCCGTGGCGCTTGTAGACTGAACGTTCCGGTCACACGCACGACCGGGCGCTTGACAAGGGGGTGCGTGGCTTCGATTCCGAGGATCGAGGCGGGTGAAGCGAGCCGACGTCGCCGGATCGTCGTGAAAGAGCCGGCACCACAAATACATGCCGAGGACAACCTCGCACTCGCTGCTTAATCACTAGGTAGCGCGTCCATTCCGGCCCGGTCGCTCGGTCGGATCGTGGGCGTCATGCAGAGCGACTCACCGCCGGGACATGCCCGAGGGCCCGGCGGGACATCGCACTCGGGCTGGGGTCGCCGTCAGGCGCCGGTGAACGGCGGTGACCCGAGACTCTCCTCATCGGCTGCGCTCGGAGAAGCCCCGGCAAGAGCTCGGAAGACGCGGGTTCGACTCCCGCCACCTCCACGAACGAACGACCGAACGACGACCGCGCGACGTCAGGGTGTGAGCACGACCTTGCCCGGGATGTGCTCCGTGGACTTCGCCATGAACGCTTCGCGCGCGTCGGCGAGGCGGTAGACCGCGCCGACGTGCGCGTGCAGCGTCCCCTCGTCGACGAGACGGGCGATCTCGCGCAGTTGCGTGCCGTTCGCGTCCCGCACGAAGTGGACGGTCCGGATGTCGGTTCGGTCGGTCTCGGGCGGCGCCATCACGGAGACGAGCGCGCCACCAGGCTTGACGATCGCCGGTGACCCGGCGAGCACGTCGCCCCCGATCGCGTCGTAGACCAGGTCCACCTGGCCGACGCTGGTCTCCCAGCCTTCACGGTCGACGTCGACGAACTCGTCCGCACCGAGCTCCAGCACGCGGTCGCGCGCGTTGGCCCGGCCGGTCCCGATGACGTGCGCGCCGGCCCAGTGGGCGAGCTCCACGCCCGTCGACCCCACCCCACCCGCAGCACCGTGCACGACGACGGTCTGCCCGCGTTCGAGGTGGCCGTGGTCGAACAGCGCCTGCCACGACGTCAGGCCGGCCTGCGGGATGGCCGCGGCTTGCACGAAGTCGACGGTCGCCGGCTTGGGCGCCAGGCTGCGAACCTCGATCGCGACGTAGTCGGCGGCCCACCCGTCGCGGTACCCGTCGATGAGACCGAACACCTCGTCCCCGACGGACACGCCGGCCGCCCCGTAGCCGAGCGCGACGACGACGCCCGACCCCTCGTGGGCCGGGATGCGCGCGCCCCGCTCGTGCCCGGCTCGGTCGGTCGCCAGCGGCCACATCAGCTCGGTCGGCGTGAAGCTCGCGGCGCGCACCTCGACGAGCGCGTCGGCGACGGCGGGCCGCGGATCGGGCGCGTCCTCGTAGACGAGACCGTCGATGCCCTCGAAGCCCTTCGGTTCACGGATGCGAACGGCCTTCATGGGAGCCCTCCCTTGTCACGTCGGTGGGTGCCGCGATCCGGGTCGGTTCGTCGGCTCTACCCAACCGACGAACGGCATGTGGCCGCATCGACACCGGCGGCCGAGGAATCGGGCCGCGTGGTCGCCGTCCGCGAGCGACGGACCCGGCCGTCGAGCGCTTCTCCTCGGCAGGCTCGGGCGCGCGTCCCTAGAGTGCGCGGCATGGCCGACGAGGTGAGGCCGGACGCGCACCTCATCGCCCGGGTGGGCTCGAACGACCCGCAGGAGATCGCGATCTACGACCGTCTGTTCGTGGGACGCGATTGCACGGGCATCGAGGAACGTCACCGGCTCCTCGTCGACGACGTCAACGTGTCCCGCAACCATCTGGAGATCCGCGTCCGGCGTGACCACGGGGCGTCGGTCGTCGACACGAGCACGAACGGCACGCGCCTCAACGGTGTCCGCATCGAGCGCGCGGTGCCCGTCCCGCTCGCGTCCGGCGACCACCTGACGGTCGGCTCCATGGACCTCGAGTTCCGCACGGACTGGTCGCGCCCGCAGGGCGCGCCGGCGGGGACCCAGACGATCCGCTACGTGACCGACGCCGATCTCGTGACGGTGGTCGGCGACATCGTCGGGTTCTCGACGATCAGCCACACGGTGCCGAGCCGCGTCGTGATGGAGAGCCTCGACGCGGTGCTCGTGGAGCTGCGCGCGCTCCTGACGCGCTACAAGGGGACGCTCAGCAACTACGTCGGTGACGCGTTCTTCGCGGTCTGGGAGACAGACTCGGTTCCGGACGCGCCCCGCCACGCGCTCGACTTCGTCGTCGCGGCGGCCGCGCGGGTCGATGCGGTCGCCTCGACGCTCGCGCTGCACGCGGTCGACGGCGGACCCATCCGGATGGGCTGGGGGGTCGCGCGCGGTGAGTCCTCGATGAGCTCCATGACGGGTGCGCTGCTGGGCGTCGTCGGCGATGCGGCCAACCGCGCGTTCCGGCTGTCCGCGCTGGCTGCGCGCCACGGTTACGGCGACGTCCTCGTCGACGACGCGCTGTACGCCGACGTCGGCGCGCACTATCCGTTCGAGGACGCCCAGCAGGTGACGGTGAAGGGCCTCCGGGACCCCGTCCTCGTGCACGCGCTGCGCCTGCCGATCGCGGGCGAGGTCGTGGACCCGTGAGGCTCGCCCCGGCGCGCCGTCAGCCGAGCGTGAACGCCTCGGCGGTGGTCAGCGAGGCGACGTGCCCCGGCGTCGCCGTACCGCCGATCGCGTAGACGTTGTCACCAACGGCGAGGACGGCCATGCCGTGGCGCGGCGTCCTCATCGGCGGGAGCGCGGACCACGTTCGTGTCGTCAGATCGAGCGCCTCGACGTTGCCGTACACCGAGGTCGGGCTCTCGCCGCCGAGCGTGACGAGCCGGTGGCCGACGAGGACCGCGCCGAGGTCACCGCGCGGCGTCGGCATCGAGGGCAGCTTCGTCCACGTGTCGGACGCGGGGTCGTAACGCTCCACCGCGCCGGAGTTCTTGTCGGACGACAGCATCCGTCCGCCCACCGCGTACACGTACCGACCGTCGGACGCAGCCGCGAGGTGGTCGCGCGGCGTCGGCATCGGAGCGACGTCGCGCCAGCGCGTCCCGTCGAACACCTCCGTCTCGCGGACGAGCCGGTGGTTCGCCTGGCCACCCGTGACGACGACGCGATCGCCCACCACCGCCGCGGCTCCGGCCGCGCGCGCGTGGTTCAGGTGCGGCAGCTCGACCCAACTCCCGCCCCGCAAGGCGAACACGCGGTCCGACACGATCGCGTCCGTGCTCGATCCCGACGGCACCCAGCCGCCGATCACCACGATCTCGCCGCGGTCGACGACCGCCGTCGCGTGGTTCAGCGCCAGCGGGAGGTCGGGCCCGGCCTCCCATGTCGAGATCGTCGGGTCGTATCCCAGCGCCTTCGCGGTGGACGTCGTGCCGTCGCCGACGAGACCGCCGAAGATCCACAGCGTCCCCTGGAACGTCGTCGACGCGACCTGTTGCCGCGCGATCGGAGCGTCAGGCAGCGCGCGCCACGGCGACGCGTTCGGGAACGCGCGCAGATCGACGGACTCGGCGGTCGCGAGCGAGTCGACGTGACCGGGTGCGCCCGCGCCGTCGAACGCGTACAACGTCGTGCCGACCGACAGCACCGCGAGACCGTGGCGTGGTGTGCGCATCGGCGTGAGCTTCGACCACGTGCCGGTCGTGAGGTCGAACACCTCGACGGTGCCGTACACGGACGTCGGGGCCTCGCCGCCGAGCGTCACGAGCCGGTTCCCGACGACCGCCGCGCCGAGGCCGCCGCGCGCGGTCGGCATCGGCGGGAGCTCCGTCCACTGGTTCGTCGACGGGTCGTAGCGCTCGAGCGCCGCGAAGTTCTTGTCGGCCGACAGCGCGCGCCCGCCGACTGCGTACAGGTACCGGCCGTCGGACGCCGCGGCGAGATGGTCGCGCGGGGTAGGCATCGGCGCGACGTCCGTCCAGCGCGTCCCGTCGAACACCTCGGTCTGCGGTACGAGGAGGTGGTTCGCCTGGCCGCCGGTGACGACGATCCGATCGTCGACGACCGCCGCGGCGCCTGCCGCGCGCGCGTGGTTCATGTGGGGCAGCTCGACCCAACTCCCACCGCGCAACGCGAACACGCGGTCGGAGGTCGTCGCGTCCAGGGTCGGGCCGTCGGGCACCCAGCCGCCCATCACGACGATCTCGCCGTGGTAGTCGACCGCGATCTCGTGGTGCAGCGGCAACGGGAGGTCGGGCCCCGCCGTCCAGTTCTCGATCGCCGGGTCGAACGCCTCGACCTTCGTGGTGGCGGCGCCGTTCGTGAGACCGCCCAGCACCCACACGCGGCCCTGGTACACGGTCGACGCCACCTGTTGACGCGCGGTCGGCGCGTCCGGCAAGGCGCGCCAGGCGGTCGGGGCGGCGTTGACGGGCGCGGCCGGCGTCGACCGCGCCGCGCGCTCGGGATGGCTGCCGCCCCCGCGGGTCAGCGTCCAGGCGATCGCGGCGACTCCGGCCAAGACGACGATCGCAGCCGCGATCGCGGCCACGAGGGCTCGCTGCCGCGGTCGTCGAGCGCGCGTGCTGTCGGGCTGATCGTGCGCCCGGTCGCGGTCCGCGGCGCGTTCCGGCGCGCGCGGGTCGGCGACCGACGGTGCGTCGCTGGTGCGCGCGCGGGTCGCGTCCGAGACATCCGCCGGGACTGGCACGTCCGCGACCGCCGGTTCCTCGACGTGCTCGTCGACGCTGACCGGCTCGGGTGTGCCGGCCGGCGCGTCGTCCCCACCGGTGGCGTGGTCGCGCAGCTCGGGGTGTGCGAGCTGCACCGGGACGTAGTCGCCGGGGACGGGTTCGCGCGGCTCGCCGCGCGCGGGTCCGGTCTCGACCGCGGTCGGCACGGTGACCTTCGGCACCGGTTGGATCTCGCCGAGCGCGGCAGCGAGCACCGGCCCGCTCGCCGACACGGGGACGTTCGTGCGCGCGAGCCATCCGCGACCCCACGTCCGTGCCGCGCAGCTCGCGATCGCGACACCGAGCTCCTCGGCGCTCTGGTACCGATCCGCGGGCAGCGTCGAGATCGCACGATCCGTCACCGCGGCGAGCTCGGCCGGCACATGGTGCGCGGCCTCGAGCAGCGGCGGCGGGACCTCGTGGACGTGCCGGTAGAGGATGGTCGCCGGGTCGCTGTCCGCCGGGAACGGCAGCCGGCCCGCGAGGAGCTCGTAGAGCAGCGTCCCCGCCTGGTACACGTCGGTCGCGGGCGTGAGATCGGCACCACGCGCCTGCTCGGGAGCGATGTACGCGGGCGTCCCGAGGACCTCGCCCGCGCGAGTCGCGAGCGTCGACGAGCCGCCCACCACCTTCGCGATGCCGAGGTCGGTCACCTTCAGCGTGCCTTCACCCGAGAACATCAGGTTCTCGGGCTTGATGTCGCGATGCAGCACGCCGTGCTGGTGCGCGTGGTGCAGTCCGGCGCAGACCGCGAGCAGGATGGCGCACGAGACATCGGGTGTGAACCCGCCTGCATGGAAGCGGCTCCACACCGTTCCTCCGGTGAGGCGCTCCATCACCAGGAGGCAGAGGCCGTCGTAGTCGACGAAGTCGTAGATCGCGACGATGTGCGGGTGGTCCAACGTCGCGAGCACGCGCGCTTCGGCGATGAAGCGCGCGCGCACTGCCGGATCGGCGCCGAACGCGCGCGGCAACTGCTTGATCGCGACGAGCCTGCCGAGCTGACGATGACGGCCGGCGAGAACGACGCCGTACGCGCCGCGACCCAGCTCGCTCGTGATCTCGTACGCCGGGAGTGCCGCGAGCACGCGCTCGTCGACCACGGCGGAAGCGTAGCGACACGACGCGTCGTGAGCCCGTTGCCGCTCGCGTCACGAGACGCACGAGCGTCGTGGCCGCCGCACTGCGCGGCGGCCACGACACAGACCGGGCGATCGTCGGGGGACGACCGTCACGTCGTCTTGACGATCCCCCACGTGATGAGCTCGTCGGCGCTCGTCGGGCGCTCGAACAGGAACCAGCCCGCGCACGGGCCGCCGCTGCATCCGTTCGAGGTGCTGTTGAGCCACTGGTTCCGGTCCACGTCGAGGTAGCGGCGCTGCCACTGCAGGCAGTCCCACTCGATGAACACGCCCTCCCAGTCGGTCTCGCGCCGGGGCGATGCACACGAGACGTTCGCGCTCCACAGGTCGTACTCGCCGCGCGCGTCGAACGTGATCCCGGCCTCGTTCCGCAACCACGGACCGGGCGCGCCCGTCTGACCGGCGAGGAGCTGTCGCAGGTCGGCCTCGGTCGGCACACGCCAGCCGCCGTCGCGACCGCTCGTCACCGCCCATCCCCTCGACGTGAAGTCGTCCGGATAGCTCGGGCCGTTGTCGTACGGGAGCCCGGGCAGGTCCTGCGTCGGGTCGACCCTCGATCCGTCGAACGTACCCGCGCAGCTCTTCGGGCCGGTCGTGCTGGGCGACGAGCACGCGACGGACGTCGCCCACAGCAGACCGGTCCGGTAGTCGAACGCGAGCTTCGGCAACGGTGCGAACCGCGCGAGCTGCCCGCCGGTACGGGTCCCGTCCGGCCGCCTCGCGCCCTGCACCGCGTCGTCGTACGCGTCGATCTGCTTCGTCACGGACGTCGCGTCGCGGCTCTCCCACCGCCAGTAGTTCGCGGCGAGCGTGATCATCGACACCTCGAGGTCGGTGAAGTACCGCACCGCGCCGAGCAGCTGGCCCGAGTCGGCCTGGTTGAAGAAGCTGTGACGCTTCGACACCGCGCTCGAGAACACGGTCGGCAGCCGCGACGCGTCGAGCACGCCTGTCGTCTGCGACGCCGCGTCACCCGAGATCTGCTTCGGCAGGGCGATCACCTTGCCGCTGTTGATGAGGTCGCGGATCTGGTCGCGCAGCTTGCCCGGATACCGCGCGCTGTTGTCACCGAGCTCGACGTCGCAGAAGCTGTTCACGGGGTAGGGCGCCGGCTGCCCCGCGCACGTGCGTCCGACGAGCGCGAAGTCGAGCATGGCCTGCTCGATCGCGCTGGGGTTCATGAAGTTCACGAGGTTCTCGTACGCGCTCTGGTTGATCGCGGCCAGCAGGCTCGCCTTGAGGTCGGCGATCTGCGACGAGATCTGGTTGAGCTTGTCCATGACCTCCTGGTGCATCTTCTGCGCCTCGGTGCCGACCATGCGCAGGAGGTCGCCGAAGCCCGCGTACTTGCACTTGTCGGAGGTCGGGTTCGTCCGGCACTCGTAGCTGTTGGCGCCGTCGCGGAGGCTCTCGAACGCCCACTTCGCGATGTCGATCTCGAAGCCGTTCGGCGACGCGGTCGGGGCTGCATGGAGGCCACCGCGCGCGTCGAGCATCGTGTCCGGGACCCGGAAGTCGGTCGACGGGTCGAGCCCCGCGGGAACGCCGAGCGTCGCCGCGACCTTCGTCCACGCGGCGCCACGATCGGTCCCGGGATGCGCGTCGCGATACGCGGCGATGAGGTTGGTCGCGGTGTCGACGGCCACGAGGCCGTGGTCCGCGTCGTAGCCCTGCACGTCGGCTGCGAGCGGGCTGGCGAGCGGGCGCCCGTCGACCGTTCCGCCCGTCGCGATCACGCGGAAGTCGCGCGGGAGGTCGGTCGCCTCGACCGCGAACGCGCCGGACGCGAGCGTGTCAGTCGGCGCGGTCGCGATCGGCGCGCCGTTCGCCGCTCTGAGGCTGACCGCCGCGCCCGCGACCGGATCCCCCGCGTCGACGACGCCGACGACGACCGTGGTCGGGTTCGCGGCTCGCGGCGCCGACTGCGCGCGCTGGGTCGACTTCGACGACGTCGTGCACGACGTCAGCGTCGCCGCCGCGACCACCGACGACACGAGCACGCTCGTCCTCCGCATCGCGCGCGAGGTCATGCTTCCCGCCTTCGTCGAGCAG
>DASRES010000012.1 GCA_035651955.1 Acidimicrobiia bacterium | reverse complement strand
GTGGCGTCGCCACGAGCGAGTCGCGTCCGGCGATCAGTGACCGAACGCGGCCTCGCTCTGCCACGCCTTCGTTCCCGCGGCAGTCGCGGCCTTCGCGCGACCGAGGATGACCTTGGCGGTCTCGCTCGGCGGCCGGTCGAGACCGCGGACCCACTGCTTCGCCGCTGACGACAGCAGGACGCCTCCGATGACCATGCCGACCCCGCCCACGAGTCCGGCGATGCCGACCAGCGTTGCGCTGGTGATGAGCAACCGCCGGTCGAGCTGTACGCGCGGATGACCGTTCGTCGTGCTCATGACCGCCGTCCTTTCCGGCTGGGGATCCCGGCGAGAGCCGTCATCGAGCGATTCTCCGCCGGTCCAGACGCGCGCTCGTCATCCCAACCGGGTGATCGCACCTTTCATCCCTTGCGGGCGATGCGACGCGCGCGGACGAGCCGGACGATCGTGCGCGGACGCCACACGACGACGGGGGTGGGCATGGCCGTCGCGCACTACGACGTGATCGTCATCGGGAGCGGAGCCGGAGGCGGGACGCTCACGTGGAAGCTCGCACCGACCGGCAAGCGGATCCTGTTGCTCGAGCGCGGCGACTACCTGCCGCGCGAGCGCGACAACTGGGACACCCAGGCCGTGTTCCTCCGCGGCAAGTACACGACCACCGAGCGGTGGATCGACGCGGACGCGAAGCAGTTCACGCCCGAGCAGAACTACTACGTCGGCGGCAACACGAAGTTCTACGGCGCCGCGCTGTTCAGGCTGCGACCCGAGGACTTCGGCGAGATCACCCACCACGGCGGCATCTCACCGGCGTGGCCGCTGTCGTACGCCGACTTCGAGCCGTGGTACGCCGCCGCCGAGGAGGTCTACGTCGTGCACGGCGCGGGGGGCGAGGATCCTACCGAGGGACCGAGGAGTGGCGGCTACCCGTACCCGGCGCTGCGCCACGAGCCGCGCATCCAGCAGCTGAGCGACGACCTCGAGACACTCGGGCTGCACCCGTCGCATCTCCCGATCGGCGTCATGCTCGACGAGGGACACGGCGGCACCGCGCTGCCGTCGAGCCGTTGCATCCGCTGCGACCGCGTCGACGGCTTCCCGTGCCTGGTCGGCGGGAAAGCGGACGCGCAGACGGTCTGCGTCGACCCGGCGCTCGAGCACCCGAACGTCGAGCTGCTGACCAACACCCGAGTCGACCGGCTCGAGACCGACGCGCACGGCCGCTCGGTGAAGGAGGTCGTGGCGACGCTCGATGACGGCACGGAGGTGCGCTTCTCGGCCGACGTCGTCGTCGTGTCGTGCGGCGCGCTCAACTCGGCGCTGCTGTTGCTGCGCTCCGCGAGCGCCGCGCATCCGAACGGTCTCGCGAACGGCTCCGATCAGGTCGGCCGCAACTACGTGCGCCACAACAACCTTGCGTTGATGGCGTTGTCGCGGGAGCCGAACCCGACGCGATTCCAGAAGACGCTGGCGATGAACGACTGGTACCTGAAAGGCGAGGACTGGGACTACCCGTGGGGCGGGATCCAGATGCTCGGCAAGTCGGACGGGGAGATGGTCCGGTCGAAGGCGCCGCACTGGATGGCGTGGGGTGCGAAGGTCGCGCCGGGACGGTCGCTCGACCTCGTCGCGCACCACGGCGTCGACTTCTGGCTCTCGTCGGAGGACCTGCCCCGACCGGAGAACCGTGTGACGATCGAGAAGGACGATACGGTGCGGCTCCACCTGGAGCCGACGAACACCGAAGGGTTGAAGCGTCTGCGCAAGCGGTTCGACTCGATGCTCTCGGAGCTCGGGATGCACGAGGGAACGCACGAGCGAAAGCTCTACCTCCACGAGGCGATGGACATCTCTGCGACGGCGCACCAGGCAGGCACGGCGCGCTTCGGGACGGATCCCGCGACATCCGTCCTCGATACGGACTGCAAGGCCCACGAGGTCGACAACCTCTTCGTCGTCGATTCCGCCTTCTTCCCGTCGATCGGCGCGGTGAACCCGACGCTCACGATCATCGCCAATGCGCTGCGCGTCGGAGCGCACATCGCCGAACGGCTGCGCTGACGCGTCGGTCTCGCCGTGCACCTGCTCGCCGTGAACCCTGTGCCGTGGGCCCGCTCGCAGATGGCCTTCACGCTCGCGTTCCACATCGTGCTCGTACCGCTCGGCGTCGCGTGGGGACTCATGGCACTCGTCGCGAACTACCGCGGGTTGAAGCACGAGGACTCCGCGGCGTTGCTCCTCGCTCAGCGGTGGTCCAAGTACATGGCGGTCACGTTAGCGGTCGGCGCCGTGACCGGCACGGTGTTGAGCTTCGAGTTCGGCCTCCTGTGGCCGACGTTCATGGGCCGCTTCGGCGCGGCGTTCGGCGTGCCGTTCGCGATCGAGGGGCTGTTCTTCTTCACCGAGGCGATCTTCGTCGCGATCTACATCTTCGGCTGGAAGCGTCTGAAGCCGTGGACGCACTTCTGGACCGGTATCCCGATCGTGATCGCGGGCATCGGCGGGAGCGTGTCGGTCGTCGCCGCGAACGCATGGATGAACGAGCCGAGCGGGTTCACGCTGAACTCGGCGGGCAAGGTCGTCAAGGTCGATCCGATCGGCGTCATCTTCAACAAGGCCATGCCGTACGAGGCGGCGCACATGGTGGTCGCCGCGTACGTCGTCGGTGGGTTCCTCATCGCGTCCGTGTACGCGGCGGCGTGGCTCCGCGGGCGGCGTGACCGGTACCACCGACTCGGCTTTACGATCCCGTTCACCGTCGCGGCGATCGCCACGCCGATCCAGATGATCGTCGGCGACACGCTCGCGCGCTGGGTGTTCAGCAACGAGCCGGTCAAGTTCGCGGCGATCGAGCTCGTGCCGAAGACGAAGAGCGACGTACCCGAGACGCTCCTTGGTCACCTGAATTCGAGCGGCAAGATCACCGGCGGCATCCCGATCCCCGGCCTCGCCTCGTGGCTGTCGGACCCGAGCACAGGGAAGAGCACGGTCGTCAAAGGGCTCAACACCGTGCCGTCGAACGCGCGACCCACGATCGGCGAGGTGAACGTCGTCCACCTCGCGTGGGACGTCATGGTCGGCCTCGCGATGCTGCTGCTCCTGCTCGCGCTCTGGTACGCGATCTCATGGTGGATCCGGCGGGACTTCCCCGAGACGCGCTGGTTCCTCTGGCCGGCCGCGGGTGCGGGCGTCGCGGCCGTCCTCGCCCTCGAGGCGGGGTGGGTCGTCACCGAGGTCGGCCGCCAACCGTGGATCGTCCACAACTACCTGAAGGTGCAACAGGCGGCCACCGCGAACCACGGCGTGTGGATCACGTTCTCGGCGGTGCTCGCGCTGTACCTCGGGCTCGGGATCACGACGGTCCTCGTGCTGCGAGGCATGAGCAGGCGGTGGCGCGATGCGGGCCGACGCGAACCGGACTCTCCCTACGGGCCACGCAGTCCGGTGCCGGTCGACGGCGTGCGCGTACGCGAGGAGGTCGCGGCGAGATGACGGACGCCGTGGCGGTCCTCCTCATCGTCGCCGTGACCGCGTACGCCGTCCTCGCGGGCGCGGACTTCGGCGCGGGGTTCTGGGACCTTCTGGCGGGCGTCGCCGACCGGGGCGAGCGCCCGCGCGCGTTGATCGAGCACTCGATCGGACCGGTCTGGGAGGCGAACCACGTCTGGCTCATCTTCACGCTGGTCATGCTGTGGACGGCCTTCCCGCCGGCGTTCGCGTCGATCACGTCGACCTTGTTCGTTCCGCTCACGCTTGCCGCGTTCGGCATCGTGCTGCGCGGTGCGAGCTTCGCGTTCCGCAAGAGCGTCGTCCGGACGCGCGACCGCCGGAACTTCGGCGCCGCGTTCGCGGCGTCGTCCGTCATCACGCCGTACTGCATGGGCGCGGTCGCGGGAGCCATCGCCTCGGGCCGCGTCCCGAGCGGCGGCACGACGGGAGACCCGTGGTCCAGCTGGGTCAACGTGACGTCGGTCGTCGCCGGAGTGCTCGCCGTCGCAACGTGTGCGTTCCTGGCCGCGGTGTTCCTGATCCGCGACGCGGCTCGCCTCGAGCAGCACGATCTCGCCGAGTACTTCCGGCGGCGCGCAATCGCCGCAGCGATCGCCGCGGGCGCAGCCGCAGTCGCAGGCATCTTCGTCCTCGGCGCCGACGCGACCTACGTCTTCCACGGCATGGCGAGCCGCTCGTTGCCACTTGTCGTCGCCTCGGCGATGTGCGGCGTCACTTCACTCGTCTTGTTGCGCCGCGGCATCGCGCGCTTCGCGCGACTGGTCGCGGTCGGTGCAGTCGCGACGATCGTCTTCGCATGGGGCGTCGCGCAATGGCCCTACATCTTGCCGACGTCGCTGAAGGTGTCGGCCGCTGCGGCGCCGTCCGAGACGCTGACCGCGTTGCTCGTCGTTTTCGCCATCGCGGTCGCCGTGATCGGACCGTCGATCGCGTTGCTGTTCGTCATGGACCAGCGCAGCCTCCTTCCGGAGGAAGGAGCCGAGCGCGCGGAGAAGCCCCCCGCACCCGTCCCATCGTGAGCGTTGAGGAGCGACCATGAGCCTGCACGGCAAAGCGTGCATCGTGACCGGCGGAAACAGCGGCATCGGCAAGGCGGTGGTCCTCGCGCTCGCCAAGCAGGGCGCGAACGTGGTCATCGACTACGTCGCCGACGAGCGCGCGACCGACGATCTCGAGAAGCAGATCGGCGCGCTCGGCGATCAGGCGATCGGCGTCGAGGCCGATGTCAGCAAGATCGACGACCTCCAGCGCCTCGTCGACGCGGCTGTCGACGCGTTCGGGCGTGTCGACGTCATGGTGAACAATGCCGGCGTCGAGACCCGCACCTCGGTGCTCGACACCAGCGAGCGTGACTACGACAAGGTGCTCGCGATCAACCTCAAGAGCGCGTTCTTCGGGACGCAGCTCGCCGCGAAGCAGATGATCGCCCAGGGTCGCGGCGGCCGGATCATCAACGTCACGTCGGTGCACGAGGACTGGCCGATGCCCGGCAACGCGCCGTACTGCCTGTCGAAGGGCGGGATGCGGATGCTCACGCGCAGCGCCGGCGTGGAGCTCGCGCCGCACAACATCATGGTCGTCGGCGTGGGCCCGGGAGCCGTCGCGACACCGATCAACGCCTCGACGATGGACGACCCGGGGAAGATGAAGACGCTGGACCGGGCGATCCCAATCGGGCGGATGGCGGAACCCGAGGAGATCGGGGGCGTCGTCGCGTTCTTCGCCAGTGATGCCGCCACGTATGTCACTGCCACGACGATGTTCGTCGACGGCGGCCTCATGCACAGCAGCCCGGGCCTGTAGCGATGGTCACGAACCGCTACGCCGACACCTCGGTCGTCGTCGTCGGCGGGGGCTTCGCCGGCACCACGTGCGCGAAGCGACTCGCCCGTCACGGTGTCCACGTCACGCTCGTCGACAAGCACAACTACACCCAGTTCCAGCCCATGCTCTACCAGCTCGCCACCGCGCAGGCGACCGTGCTCGACGTCGCGCGCCCGCTGCGCGACTTGTTCCGGACGCAGCCGAACGTCGAGGTGAAGATGGCGACCGTCACCGCCGCCGACCCGTTCACGAAGACCGTGACGTGCGCGGACGGGACGAGGTTCGCGGGCGACTACCTCGTGCTCGCGGCCGGTGCGCAACCGAACTTCTTCGGGACGCCCGGTGCCCGTGAGCACACGTTCCCGCTGTACGCGCTCCGCGACGCGCAGCGTCTGCGGTCGAGGATCTTCGAGCTCTTCGAGGACGCCGACCGGAACCCGAAGCTGATCGACCACGGTGCGCTGAACTTCGTGATCGTCGGCGCCGGCGCGACGGGCGTCGAGACGGCGGGCGCGCTCGCGGACCTGGTGAACGACGTGATGCCCGAGCGCTTCCACGACCTCGCTGTCGATGTCGCGCGCATCTACGTCGTCGATCCCGCGCCTGTCGTCCTCGCTCCGTTCTCCGATCGTGTGCACGCCTACGCGGCGGACGTCCTCCGCAGGAAGCGCGTCCACCTGCTGCTCGGTGTGCGCGTCACCGAGGTGCGTCCGGACGGCGTGGTGCTCTCCGACGGCAGCGAGATCGCGACGCGCGCGGTCGTGTGGGCCGGCGGCATCGAGGCCGAGAGCGTCGCGTCGCACGCGGGCGTCGAGCCGGGACACGGCCGCCGCGTGGACGTCTACCCGGATCTCACCGTTCCGCACTGCGAGCGCGTCTACGCGCTCGGCGACCTTGCCAACACGCCCGGTCCCGACGGCGCCCCGTTCCCGCAACTCGGGTCGGTCGCGCTCCAGGCCGGCCGCTGGGCGGCGGACAACATCGTCGCGGACATCGCGGGACGGCCGCGTGCGCCGTTTCACTACCGCGACAAGGGGATCATGGCGATGATCGGGCGGAACGCGGCGGTGGCCGAGATGGGCCCGCGCCGCCGCGAGCTCCAGGGCGTCCTCGCTTACCTGGCATGGCTCGGTGTCCACGCGTACCTGCTCGACGGGTTCCGCCAACGCGTGGACGCGGTCCGGACCTGGGCGTGGGACTACCTGTCCAAGAGCCGAGCCTCGTCGATCATCGACCGACCCGACGCGGCAGCCGTGGACTGGCCGGCGGCGGTCGGAGAGTCACACGGCTGAGGGTCGGAGCGCCGAACGCCCCGGAGCGAGTGGGGGGACCCTCACTCCGGGGCGGGCGCACGGCACGCAGAGGTCCGCTCGAGATGCGCGCCGCCACCAGGATCGCGAGAACACCTCACCGTGGCCTCACCCGGAAGGGATGAAACGCGTCTGAGCGGTCAGTGGTGGTGGAGGAGGCCGAGCTGCTCGGCCTGGCGGACGGCCTGCGCGCGTGACGACGCGCCGAGCTTCCGGTGGATGCTCGCCACGTGCGTCTTCAGCGTGTTCGCCGAGATGAAGAGCTCGCTCGCGATGTCGCGGTAGTCGAGCGTCGTCGACAGGTACCGCAGCACCGAGCGTTCGCGCTCGGTCAGGGAGTCCACGAGTGCGCCTGCCGGCGTGACGACCGGCAGGCCCGTGACCGACTCCAGGAACTGGCGCGTGAGAGGGTCGGCGTCCGCCGACGTGGCCAGTGCGCGCGCCGCGCGCACGACGCTCGGATGGCTCTGCACGAACCTCCGGCGCAGGAGGTCCGGCGCCGCCAGCGTCGCGGCCGTCGCGACGTGTCGGCGCTGCTCGACGGCGTCGTCCGTCGCTGCGGCGTGAAGGAGCTCCACCCGGACCGACTGGACGAGCGTGAGCGGCTCGAGTGCGTCGAGTCGCCGGCGTGCGGCCTTGCTCTCGCCGTTCGCGATGTCGATCTCCGCGGCGAGCAGGACCCGCTCGAACGAGGCCGGCACCGTCGCGACGAGGCGTGCCGCGCGCTCCGCGTCGCCCGCGACGAGCGACAGGTGTGCCTCGATCAGAGCGATGGCATCCGTGATGCAACGGGGGAGCACGGAACTGAACGAGCCGGACACGGCGGTGAGGTGGTGCAGCGCCGCGGCGGCACCGTGCTCGGCTCCCACGAGCCGGATTTCCGCGAGACGGGCCAGCGCGAGGTAGGGCTGCGCCGACAGCTCGGATGCAAGATCGGTCGTCGCTTCGACCGCTCGCTTCGCGTCGGCGATGTCGTTGCGCTCGTAGCGGACCTGTCCGACGGCGAGGAGGGCATCGAGCGCAGCGGGGTGACGGGTGGCGCCGAGTGTCGTCGCGAACCGGAGCGCGCGGCGTGCGGTTGTGTCGGCGTCGCGGAGGCGGCCTTCGGCCGCCGCGATCCGGGCTCGAAGCGAGGGGACCGCGACCTCGCTCATGAGCGGATCGAGTGCCCGGTCGTCGAGCAGACGAAGGCGCCGCTCCGCCTGCCGCGTGTTCCGCTCGAGCAACCACGCGCGGGCCAGGTCGACCTCGAGCCCGCGCAGCATGGTCTCGTGAGGCAAGCGGTCGCGCGACACGGTCATGAGCGCGCGGCCGGCCCGCCGGATGACGAGATCCGCCTCACCGCTCGCGGCGTACAGCCTGCTCCACACGGCGTCCAGCCGGGCGGACACCGCGGGCTCGTCGTCGCCGCTGCGCGACGCGGCGCCGACCCGGGTCAACCAGCCCGCCGCCTCCTCGATGCGGCCGGCCTTGAGGAGCGCGTCGGCGAACCGCACGACACGATCGCGATCGGCCGCGACGAACGACTCGCGCAGCAGGTTCAGCCCGGCACGGGTCTCGGCCCGTGCGTCGAGATCCAATTCGACGTCGTGTGGCATCGCCAGCTCGAACGCCGCGTCGTCGTCACCCGCGTCGACGAGCAACGCGATGGCCGCGACACGGTCTCCCCGGTGGGCGACGAGCGCAGCGGCGCGTCGGCGGAGGTCCCGCGCACGTTGTGGTGATCGGCTGTCGAGCTCGGACCGCAACAAGTCGCGGAAGAGCGCGTGGTAGCGCATCGTCGTCCCCGCGTCGTCGACCCTGACGAGAAAGAGGTTCGCGGCCTCGACCCGGCGCAGCTGATGCTCGACGTCGTGGCGGCCGGTCAGCGCCGCGCACAGCCGGGTGTCGAACTCGTCCAGCACGGACATGTCGAGCAGCAGGTCGCGAATGTCATCGGGCTGGTGCTCGAGCACGTCGTCGAGGAGGAAGTCGGCGATGAAGCGGTCGGTGCCGCCGAAGCGGTCGATGAACGTCGCGGGGTCGTCGCTCGTGCGCAGCGAGATCACCGCGAGCTGCAATCCTGCGATCCATCCCTCGGTCCGCTGTACGAGCGTCGCGATCGCGTCGTCGTCGATCGCGAGGTCGTCGAACATCGCGAGGTACGCACGCGCCTCGTCGGGTCGGAAGCGGAGTTGCGCCTCGCGCACCTCGTGGAGCTCGCCGCGAGCGCGCCATCGTGCCAGCGGTAACGGCGGGTCGGACCTGCTCGCGACGACGACGTGCAGTGAAGGGGTCTTGTGCTCGAGCAGGAAACGCAGTGCGCCGACGACGTCTGTGCTCGTGATGGCCTGGAAGTCGTCGATGACGAGAACCAGCGGGGAGTCGATCTCGGAGACGGCGTCGAAGCGCGCGGGCACCTCGGGAGCAACGCGCTGGACGCTACCCGCGACATCGCGCTGGAAGTCGCGTAGGTCGTTGTCCTCGGTGCCGGCAGTCAGCCAGGCAACACGAGCGTCGATATCTTCGATCCATTCGCGCACCGCTGCCGTCTTGCCGATGCCGGGCGCGCCGGTGACGAGCGTCAACCGGGCGTCGAGCGCGCCCGAGAAGCACTTGGTGACCCGCGGACGGACCACGATCCGCTCGGGACCCGGGGGTGGCGCGAGCCTCGTCGAGACGGGTGCGGGCCTCGAGTCGTCGAGGACTGCGTGCGGGCCGGTTCTGCGATGCCCGTCACCCTCGCGTTCCACGGGGTCGCCCACGCTGCGTGTCGGGTGCATCGCGCTCCTCCCGCGACGACCACGCTGCTGTGGTGCGCCAGGGTCCGGAGCGCACGATGAGTTCCTGCGGTCGGGGCCCTCGTGGACGTGGCGTGCGACGGGCGCGGCCGTGTCGTGCGAAAGGTAGCGGCATCGTCGTGGTGTGGCAACGGGCCACTCCGGCCGTCGTCGAAGACCGTCGGGCGGTGAAGGCGGGCGCACTCGACCTCGTCGCACCGCGCGGCCCTTGGTCGGGGTTCACCCCGGCTGGATGATGCCGCGTCGCGTTCTGGTTGCGACGTTGGACTCGGGGAGCGACCGCGGAACAGGAGTGCGGATGGCGCACCGGGCAGTCGGTCGCCGATGACAGGTGTAACCGCTGCCAGCTCGCGCGCGCGCCCGGACGCGTCGCGTGAGGCGCGAGGCGAGGAGCGACGGCAGGGTTATCGCTACGGGATCGTGCTGCTCCTCCTCGTGGTGACGTACGTGATCGAGGTGGCGTCACCGACCGACGCGTGGACCCGCGTCGTAACCGTTTCGCTTCAGGGGCTCACCCTCGTCGTCGCGATGGCCGCATCGCGCGTGAGGCGCTCGACGATCCGCCTCACCGGTGCGGTCGTCACGTTGTGCACGCTCGCCGCGATCGTCATCGCGCCCAACGAAGACGGTGGCGCCGTGCGCGGCTCCTTCTATCTGGTGAGCCTCGTCCTCGTCCTCGTGGCACCGGTGGTGATCGTGCGCGGCGTCGCGGCGCGTCCGGTGATCGACGTGAGGACGGTGCTCGGCGCGCTGTGCGTCTACGTGCTCGCAGGCATGACGTTCGCGTTCGGGTACGGCGCGATCGGCGCGTTCGGCGCACACCCGTTCTTCGCGCAGCAGGCGCACGCGACGATCTCCGATTACCTCTACTTCAGCTTCGTCACGCTCACCACGGTCGGGTACGGCGATCTGACGGCGGCTGGCGGGTTCGGACGGGCGGCGGCCGTCCTCGAGGCGTTGCTCGGCCAGATCTATCTGGTCACGGTCGTCGCGTTGCTCGTCGGCGCGATGAGCCGGCGACGACGCAACCCACCCGGAGCGATGGACGACGAGCGGGCCGGTCACGACGGAGGGCAGGTGACGTGAACGACACCGGGCGCGACGAGCATCCCGGACCCGTACTGCGTCCGCCGGTCGTCGCGAGCAAGGTCGCCGTCCCTCCACCTCGCGATCGGGTCGTCGCACGCCCGCGCCTCGACCCACTGCTGGCGCCACCGGGGCGGTGCGTGACGCTTGTCGTCGCGAACGCGGGATGGGGCAAGACGTCCGCAGTCCACGACCGGGTCACGAGGACCCGCTCGCGCGTCGCCTGGCTCACGCTCGATCGCAGCGACGACGAACCGACCCGGTTCTGGTCGCAGGTCCTGTACGCGACGAGCACGGTGGCGCCGACCGTCGCATCGGGCGCGGCGCGGACACTGTTCGAGTCCGAAGGGGGCACCGATGGCTTCGTGGGCGCGCTGGTCAACGACCTCGCGCGGCTGGACATCGACGTGACGCTCGTCATCGACGACGTTCACGTCCTCGATGACGCGCACGTTCTCGAACGTCTCGCTTATCTCGTCGAGCACGCGCCGCCGCAGCTCTCGGTCGTCCTCGCCGGTCGCGAGCGGCCACGCTTGCCGACCGCGCGTTGGCGCGCGCGCGGCCTCACGCGCGAGGTCTCCGAGCGGGATCTCGCGTTCAGCGCAGAGGAGGCGGCGGCGTTCCTCACGACCTTCGACGGGATCGCGCCGACCGACGAGACGGTTGCGGCGCTGACCGCGCAGACCGAGGGATGGCCGATGGGCCTGCAGCTCGCCGCGCTGTCGCTCCAGCGGCGGTCAGGCGCGGACCCCGCGCTCGCCGTCGAGGTCGGCGTCGCGCGAGCCGCCCGGTTCCTCATCCACGAGGTCGTCAGGCGCGAGCCAGGCGAGCTTCGCGACTTCCTCTACGCGACGTCCGTCGTCGAGATCCTGAATGCCGAGCTCGCCGATGCTCTCACGGGTCGTCACGGCGCGACGGCGACGCTGCGGACGCTCGAGGATCGGCGATTGTTCGTCGTCGCGCTCGACAACCGTCGCGAGTGGTTCCGCTATCACCACCTGTTCCGCGAGGCGCTCCTCGACGAGCTCGCTGTCCGTGACGAGCCGCGTCTTCGGCGGCTCCACGCCGTCGCGGCGCGATGGTTCGCGGCAGCCGGTGACATCCGGCTGGCTGTCGGCCACCTGCTCGCGGCGGGCGAGAACGACGAGGCGTTCGAGCTCGCGGTGCGTTCGACGCCCCGCGCGGGGTTGAGCCGCCGGCACCAGGACTGGCTCGGTCTCGTTCCGCTCGACGATGTCGCCGGTGACCCGGAACGCATGGCGCGGTTCGCGCTGGCGCTCGGGTTGCGCCAGAGCTATGTCGAGGGCGAGGTGTGGCTGACCCGCGCCGAGGAGGCGAGCCGTTCTCGCTCCGACCTGCCGCCGGGATTCGCCCAGCGGCTCGTCGCGCTGCGCGGACAGCTCTACGCGTTGCGGGGCGATGCTCGTCGCGCGCTCGACAAGGTGGCCGAGCTCGGGCCCGTCGGCGACGCCGCAACGACAGATCCGGCGTTCGAACGGCTTCCCGTCATCATGGCGCGAGCCCATCTCCTTCTCGGCGACGTCACCGCGGCCCGGGCGCTGGTCGAACCCCTCGCTTCGGGTTCAAGGATCTCCGCGCCTCTCGCGCTCGTCGTTGTACCGGCGGTGCAAGCGACGATTGCCGTCGCGGAGGGAAAGCTGGGCGAAGGTTTGGCGCTCGCAACGCTCGCCCTCAGGCGCGCACGACCGGGCACCCCTGATTTCGGCGCGCTCGACGCCCTCCTGGCTCGCGCGACTGTGTTCATCGAACGCGACCAGCCCGGCGCCGCTCAGGCCGACCTGGCCGAGCTCGAACCGTTGGCCGACGACTTCGACTCCATCGTCCACGCGACGCTCGGAGCGCTCTCGCTCGCGCGGCTCGCGCTCGCCCGAGATGACGTCGTCGGAGCGACGGCCGGCGTGGCGCGAGCGCGACACCGGGCCCTGCGATCCGGTGGTGACGTGCTGCCGGGTCGGGTGGATGCACTCGAAGCGCTCGTGTGCATCCGGCGTGGCGACCTCTCGCGCGCCAGCGCCCTGACGGCCCAGCTACCGCTCGGTGTGGAGCGGACGTTCCTCGAGATCCGCCTCGATCTCGAGCGACGACCGTCCGTGGCGCGTGCTCGTCTCGGGGAGCTGCGTGTCTCGACCGTCCGCGATCGCATCGTGCGGCAGCTGCTGCTCGCACGTGCCTCGTCCAACGCGGTGGCAGCCGAACGGCACCGGACGTCGGCGGCGACGCTCGCGCAGCCCGAGGGGTTCGCCCTCGTGTTCGCGGAGGAGGACGCGCCCGTGCCCGCGCGGGCCGGCGATGCGCCGGCCCATGATGCGCTGAGTGAGCGCGAGCTCGCCGTGCTGCGGCAGCTCGGCACACCCGCGAGCAACTCCGGGATCGCAAGGGAGCTGTTCATCTCGTCGAACACGCTCAAGACGCACCTGCGGTCCATCTACCGCAAGCTGGGCGTCGCGTCACGCGAGCAGGCGGTCGAGCGCGCGCGAGCACGAGGACTCCTGTGAGAGGTCGTGTCAGCGCGACGGGACGCGCAGGTCGCGGTCGAGACCCCGCAGCGCGAAGGCGCCGAAGATCTCGAGCACGCCGCGCACGAGCGCGTAGATCCCCAGGAGTGACGCGAACACCGTGAGCGAACGTCCGGGGTAGGCCGCAGCCCACGCGCCGATCAGGAACTCGCTGATGCCGAGGACCGACCCGACCCACCAGTAGCGCTCCGCGGTGTGGAAGAGCGCGCGCACGAAGTGCGCGACGCCCGACACGACCAAGAACGAGCCGATCAGGACGGCGAGGAAGTAGAGCGACGGCTCGGGCCACACGAGCGGGACCACACCGAGGCCGACGCCGGCCAGGCCGACGACGACCATGGGCCAGCGTCGACCGCGCTCGAGCGTCGACGCGCCGATGACCGCCGTGAGCCCGGCGGCGACGAACGTCGCGCCGGCGAACGCGGCGAGCGCGGTCAGCGTCTGGACGTGGAACGCGAGGACGGCGACTGCGAACAGCACCCATGCGATCCCGAGCGCGAGGAGGACCGGCCACCGGCGCGGACGATCGCTCATGACCTCGACGCGTGACTCGTCGACGGCCCAGACCTCGATGCGGCTCATGGGTCCCGCCTCCCGTCTCGCCGTACGGCGCGATGGTCCGCCGGGTCGCGCACCACTGTCGTCATCCCGTCGGGGTGAACGGCGGTGCGTTCAGATGTAGTCCTGCTCCATCAGGTGGCGCGTCGCGAACCAGCCCATGACCGCGGGGATGTAGGTCACGACGATCTGGTCGAGCAGGACGGCCGCGACCGCGATCTCGGTGCCGACTCCCACTGTCGTGAGCGCGCCCGTCATCCCGATCGCGCCAACCGCAGTGTTGCCACCGGGCACGGGGACCATCGCGGCGATGGTGCCGATCCCGATGTTGAGGACGAGCACCGTCCAGAACGACACGTGACCGCCGAACGCGGCGATGCACGCGATCAACACGAACGCGTAGAGCAACGTGGCGAGGACGTTGCCGACGAACAGCAGCCCGAGTCGCCGCGGGGACCGCATGGCGGAGCCGAGCGTGTGCAGCGCCTCCCCGACGGGGGGCAACACGCGACGACGGATCCGCGGGATGCCGAACAGCAGGCCGGCCGCCACGCCGGCTAGGAGCACGACGACGAGAACGACGTCGACGACGGAGCTCGTGGGGATGTCGCCGAGCTGCACCGAGGCCGGCGACAGCACCAGCGCGATGACGAACAGCACGAGCTGCTCGATCGTGTTGACGAAGCCGCTCAGGAAACCACCGGCGGCGACCGCGGAGGCGAGCGGGACACCCTGCTTCTGCAGGTACCGGATCTGGAGCGCGACGCCGCCGATTCCCGGGATCGCCAGGTTCGAGAACGACATCGCGAGCTCGGTCTCGGTCGTCGCGAGCAGCGGCAAGCGGATCGGAACCGTACCGAGCAGGGCGATCGCGTACGCGAAGTTCGTCGCGAGCGACAAGGCGAGCGCGAGCAGCGCGAGCCACCAGTTCGCGTTGCGGATCGTGTCCCACATCTTCTGCGGGCTGCCGACCTGACTCATCAGCGCGACGAGCGCGACCAACGTCCCGATCGCCATTGCGAGATTGGCGCCGCTGACGCGATGCACCTCCTCGAGCGTCGGTACATGCGCGCCGGTCGCGGCCGCGCTCAGCTCGCGGAGTCGCTTCATCCGCCGGCTCAGCTCCCTGCGCTTGAAGCTGTGGCGCGTGGCCCGCGTGAGCACGGCCGGCTGCATCATGGGCAGCGCGGCCGAGACACACTGCTTCCCCATCCCGTGCACGGCGGCTTCGACGGCTCGCTCCTCGCCTACGAGCGACGCGGTCGAGACGAGAAGCTCGACGAGGTCGGTGCCACGCTGCTCGCTCGTGCTGGTCGCGCGGGCGACGTGGAAGTCCGTGAGGACGGGGCCGCCGTCTGCGAGGAGCACTGCGGCGGTGCTCAAGCGACCGTGCGCGATGCCCGCGTGCGCGAGCGCACCCGCCTGTGACCACACGGCGTGCAGCGTCGCGTCGGTGACCGAGGCCGGCTCGAGCTCGCAGAGGCGGCGCCCCACCGGCGTACGGACGACCAGCACCGCCGCGCCGGGGCCCGCGGTGCCGGCGGCGACGACGCCTGGAACGCGCACGCCGGCCCGTTCCGCCAGCAGCATCGTGTACGCCTCGTGCTCGACCGCGTGCCGTCGACCGAGGAACACGTCGGGCCCCGAGTCCTTGTAGACAACGAAGCGCCAGAGCTTGACGAGCAGCTGCGCGTCGGCCTCGTCGCGCCCGAGGATCCGCAACGACAGCGGCCCTCCGTCGCCCGAGGCGTTCATGAGCGTCGCGCCCCTCGGCTGGACAGGCGCGAGCCGCACGTCGACCGCCGCCACGCCGAGCTCCTCGAGCGCGGCCGCGACCTGTTCCGTGGTCGGTCGCCCGCCCGGCGAGCGGAACACGAGATGCACCGCGGCCGCGACGCCCCATCCGAGCACGATCGCTGCGAGGACGTCGTTCGGATACCCGGTGCCCAGGTACATCGCGGCGAACACGAGGGCGACGACGAGGAGCGTGCCGATCCGCCTCGTAGGCCGCGCGACATACGGCGATGCGACGCACACGACGCTCGTGACGAGCGCGAGTCGCGGGACAGGGAACCGAGGGGTGTCGTGCCCGAGGCGTACGACCGCGTGATACGAGGATGCGAGCGACGCGCTGTCGGCGACGAGCGCGCCCATGAGCCGCGCGACGACCCACGCCAGGACCCCGGCGACCGCCATGTCGCGGGCGAGTCGCCACCGCCGGCCGGCCAGCGCGGCCAGTACCACGAGCCCGACCGCCCACAGCGCGCCAAGCCCGTACAGCAACCGGAAGAGCGACTTTGCTCCCGACGGCAGCGTGTTGAACGTCTGGAAGATGCTCCGCTCGGTCCGCGTCACGGCGCCCGCGTGAAGTGACGCGACCACAAGCACGGCCGTTGCGACCGCCAGGCGGAGCCAGTCGCTCGTCCGTCGCCGGTACGGCCGCTCCGACGCCGGACCGAAGCTCCGCGCGCGCCATTGCCGAACTCGGCCGGGCGATGGTGCGTGTGCATCGGGCACTGGACCCGCTCCGACCGTCACGCTGCGCGTCGTGTCCGTTGCCACGTCGTCCCCGATCGGAATCCGGCGTGCAGCATGCGACGTCTTCGCCCTCGCGCCATCACCCACGCCGGGTGAGCCGGGCGCGCGAATCACCCCGCGACGGCGCGGGATCATCCCCTCGGGATGACGCCGGCCCCCGGCGAGCGGGCGATCCTCGCCGATGGGACATCCGGTCGACCTGTCGGGAGCGCCATGGCGGGGACGCTGTACGAAGTGCGCGTCAGAGGTGATGTCGCCGGCCGGATCGAGGAGTACGTCGAAGGGGCGGACGTCACCACCGAGAGCGTCGTGCGCGCCGTGCTGCCCGACCAGGCCGCGCTGCACGGGCTGCTCGCGTGGATGCAGAGCCTCGGGCTCGAGCTCGTCGACGTGCGACCGGCGGCGTCGAACGCTTCCTGGGGCGGTGGCACGTGAGCGGCACGGAGTACGAGATCCGGATCAAGGGCTCCGTCGGTGACCGGATCGCGCATGCGTTCGAGGGGTTCGACGTGTCGACGGAGACGGTGTTGCGCGCCGAGGTGGCGGACCAGGCCGTCCTGCACCGCGCGCTCAAGAAGATCAACGACCTCGGACTGGTGTTGGTCGACGTCCAGCGGCGCGACGACGGACACGGACGCTGAGCGCGCCCGTGTCCTCAGACCGCCCGCACGCGCCGCGTCGGCGGCATGACCGCACCGACCAGCCACAGGAACGGCAGCAGGATCCCGACCAGGAACAGGATCCAGTGGCCCTTGCGGATGCTGAGGACGCCGAGCGTCACCATGAGCACCAGATAGAGGATCCCGCCACCGATGTAGTACGGCATGTGCGCGACTCCAGAGTCGTCGGTCGTCGCCCCAGCGTCCGACGGTCCGACGGCACCGTCATCACCCGGAGTGGGCGAGCCGTGCCGGAGCCGCAGTTCGGCGAGGGGACGGCGCGGGTAGGGCACCGCCGTGAGGCTCGGTGTCCTCGACGTCGGCTCGAACTCGGTCAAGCTCCAGATCGCGGACGGTCGCGCCGGTGCACCACCGCTCGAGACGTCCGTCTTCAAGGACACCGTCAGGCTCGCGGAGCGCGAGACCGACGACGGGGTGATCGACCAGGCCGGGGTGGAGCGCCTCGTCGACGTCGTGCGCCGGGCCGTCCGGGTCTCCGACCGTGAGAACGTCGCCGAGCTGATCGGGGTTCGCGACCGCGGCGATCCGCGACGCCCGCAACGGGCCGGACGTGTTCGGCGCAGCCGCCGCCTCGCGCAGAGGTATGCGCCCGCTCGACGTCGACCGCGTCGAGATCTGCCCGTGGGCGCTGCGCGAGGGGATCCTCCTGCGGCGGCTCGACCAGCTCCACGACCCGCTCCAGCGCCACGAAGAGACGATCGTCGAGACCGCGACGCTCGTCCCGCGGCGTTGACGTGTCAGCGCGGCAGGTGCGCGTCGTCGGGAAGCTGCAGGAACTCGACCGGGACGCCGTCGGGATCGTGCACGTAGAAGCTTCGCGCGCCCGGGAAGGGCAGGCCGACGATCGGCGTCGGGTCGTGCGTCCTCGCGATCGCGGCGCGCTTCTTCTCGACGTCGTCGACGTCGATCGAGAGGTGGACGTTGCCGACCCGTGCGTGGCCCGTGAACGCGACGGGATCACCGCCCTCGTGATACTGCACGAGCTGGAGCACGAGGGATCCCGACTGCAGCATCGCGACGTCGATCGCCGCGCCGTGGTTGCCGGTGAGGGTGTCGAACCACGCGCCGCCGCTGCGGTACCTCGGCACCACGACCGTCATGCCGACGACCTCGGTGTAGAAGGCCAGCGACGCGTCGAGGTCGCCGACCGTCAGGCCGACGTGGTTCACGGACGCCATGGCGGGAGTCTGCCCGCCGGCGCGCCACATGCATAGCCTCCGGTTCGTGCTCGGTCTCCCCGACGGCGTCCGCGCGTGCCTGTTCGACCTCGACGGCGTGCTCACCGAGACGGCGACGATCCACGCGGCCGCGTGGAAGGCGATGTTCGACGCGTACCTCCACCAGCGCGCGGAGCGCACCGGCGAGCCGTTCGTCCCCTTCGACGAGAAGGAGGACTACGACCGCTACGTCGACGGCAAGCCGCGCGCCGACGGCACGCGTTCCTTCTTGGCGTCGCGCGGCATCCGACTCCCGGACGGATCGCCCGCCGATCCGCCCGACGCGGAGACCGTGTACGGGCTGGGCACACGCAAGAACGAGCTCGTCCTGCGCATGATCCACGAGCGCGGTGTCGAGCCCTATCCCGGCTCGGTGCGCTACGTCGAGGCGGTGCGCGACGCCGGCCTGCGGCGCGCCGTCGTCTCGTCCAGCACGAATTGCCACGACGTCCTCGTCGCCGCGCACATCGACACGCTGTTCGACGAGCGTGTCGACGGTGTCGTCGCGGAGCGCGAGCACCTGCGCGGCAAGCCCGAGCCGGACACGTTCCTCGCCGGTGCCCGTGCGCTCGGGGTCGAGCCCGCGCAGGCCGTCGTGTTCGAGGACGCGCTCGCCGGCGTCGAGGCGGGCCGCGCCGGCCGGTTCGGCTTCGTCGTCGGCGTCGACCGCGTCGGGCAGCGCGACGCGTTGCGCGCGCACGGTGCGGACGTCGTCGTGTCCGACCTCTCGGACCTCCTCGCCGCGCCGAAGTGATCCGGCACCCCGCGTTCGCGTCCGAGCCGTGGTCGCTGCACGAGACAGCGTTGCACCTGGACCTCCTCGCGCAGACCGAGTCCGTGTTCGCGCTGTCGAACGGGCACGTCGGCTGGCGCGCCAACCTCGACGAGGGTGAGCCGCACGGCCTACCCGGGGCGTACCTGAACGGCGTGTACGAGGTGCGCCCGCTCCCGTACGCGGAGGCGGGCTACGGCTATCCCGAAGCCGGGCAGACGCTCATCGACGTCACGAACGGCAAGATCATCCGTCTCCTGATCGACGACGAGCCGTTCGACGTCCGCTACGGCGAGCTCCGTTCGCACGACCGCGTGCTCGACTTCCGCGCCGGCACGCTGTCGCGCCGAGTCGAGTGGTCGTCGCCCGCGGGTCGAACCGTGCGGGTCTCGTCCGTACGGCTCGTCTCGCTGACGCAGCGCGCGATCGCCGCGGTCTGCTACGAGGTCGAGCCCCTCGACGCGCCGGCGCGCGTCGTCGTGCAGTCGGAGCTCGTCGCCAACGAGCCGCTCCCCGCCGCGAACGGTGACCCGCGCGCGGCTGCCGTGCTCGAGTCGCCGCTGGTGGCCGAGTTCGACGCGGCCCGGGACACGCGCGCCGTGCTCGTCCACCACACGCAGGAGAGCGCGCTGCGGATCGGTGCGGCGATCGACCACGTCGTCGACGGGCCGGATGTGACGGTCACGTCGGAGAGCTGGGCGGACGTCGCGCGCGTCAGCGCGACGACCGAGCTCCAGCCGGGGCAGACGCTGCGGGTCGTGAAGTTCGTCGGGTACGGGTGGTCCTCGGTTCGGTCACTGCCCGCGGTCCGCGATCAGGTCGTCGCGGCGGTCGAGGCGGCCCGCCGGACGGGCTGGGACGGGCTGCTGCGCGAGCAGCGCGGGTACCTGGACGACTTCTGGGCCCGCAGCGACGTCGAGGTCGACGGCGACGCCGAGATCCAGCAGGCGGTCCGCTTCGCGCTGTTCCACGTGCTGCAGGCGGGCGCGCGCGTCGAAGGCCGTGCGATCCCGGCGAAGGGGCTGACCGGCACCGGGTACAACGGACACGCGTTCTGGGACAGCGAGACCTTCGTGCTGCCGGTCCTCACCTACACCGTTCCCGAGGCCGCGGAGCAGGCGCTGCGGTGGCGGCACAGCACCCTGCCCGACGCGCTCGCGCGCGCGTCACAGCTCGGCCTGCAGGGTGCCGCGTTCCCCTGGCGCACGATCACGGGCGCCGAGTGCTCGAGCTACTGGCCCGCGGGAACGGCCGCGTTCCACGTCGACGCGGACATCGCGGACGCCGTCGTCCGGTACGTCGACGCGACCGCCGACGACGCGTTCGACGCGACGGTCGGGATCGAGGTGCTCGTCCAGACCGCGCGCTTGTGGCGATCGCTCGGTCATCACGACCCCGCCGGCAACTTCCGCATCGACGGCGTCACCGGTCCGGACGAGTACAGCGCGATCGCCGACAACAACGTGTACACGAACCTGATGGCGCAGCAGAACCTGCGCGCCGCGGCAGACGCCGTCGGGCGTCATCCGAACCGCGCGCGCGAGCTCGGGGTCGACGACGAAGAGACCGCCGCGTGGCGCGACGCCGCCGACAAGATGGTCGTCCCGTACGACGACGCGCTGAACGTCCACCCGCAGGCGGAGGGCTTCACGCGCCACCAGGTGTGGGACTTCGACGCGACCAGGCCCGACCAGTACCCGCTCCTGCTCCACTTCCCGTACTTCGACCTGTACCGCAAGCAGGTCGTCAAGCAGGCCGACCTCGTGCTCGCGATGCAGCTGCGCGGTGACGCGTTCACCGACGACCAGAAGGTGCGCAACTTCGCCTACTACGAGCCGCTGACGGTGCGGGACTCGTCGTTGTCCGCCGCGACGCAGGCGGTCATGGCGGCGGAGACGGGGCATCTCGACCTCGCCTACGACTACGCGGCGGAGACGTCGCTGATGGATCTCGAGGACCTCGAGCACAACACGCGTGACGGCATCCATCTCGCGTCGCTCGCGGGCAACTGGATCGCCCTCGTGAACGGCTTCGGCGGCATGCGGGCGCGCGACGGCGCGCTGCTCTTCGCGCCCGTCCTGCCGCACGGTCTCGCCCGGATCGCGTTCACCGTCTCGTTCCGCGGCCGGCGACTGCACGTCGAGGTCGTGCACGACGAGGCGCGCTACTCGCTCGCGGCGGGCGAGCCGCTCGACATCACGCACCACGGCGAGGCGGTGACCGTGGCGGTCGGGGAGACCGTCGCCCGGTCGATCCGCCGCCCGCCCGAACGGCCCCGGCCCCAGCAGCCGCCGGGGCGCGAGCCGGTGGCGCGCGCGTCGGCGGACGGCACGGAGGGCGCCGACCCGCGCTCCTGACGAGCCAGAATTGTGTTCGACGCCGCCAGAATCATATTCTGACCGCCCTTCGTGGCGCCGCGAGGGGAAGGTGGGGGAGCCCGTGACCGAGCACGGCATCGACGTCGAGCGCCTGGGCGCGTGGTTGGACGAGACGGGCCTTCCCGGCACGGGCGAGCCGATCACGACGCGCTACCTCTCGGGCGGCAGCCAGAACGAGATCTACGAGATCCGTCGGGGCGACCTGCACTGCGCGCTGCGCATCCCGCCGCCGACCGCGCCCGCGCAACGTGACGACGGCATCGCGCGCGAGTGGCGGATCATCGAGGCGCTCGACGGCACCGACGTGCCCCACACGAAGGCCGTCGGCGTGTGCACGGACGGTTCCGTGCTCGGCCGTCCCTTCTATCTGATGGGCTTCGTCGACGGCTGGTCGCCGATGGAGGTCGACGGCTGGCCCGCGCCGTTCGACACCGACCTGCAGGCTCGGCAAGGTCTGGCGTTCGCGCTCGTCGACGGGATCGCGCTGCTCTCGCAGGTCGACTGGCGGGCGAAGGGGCTGCAGGACCTGGGCCGTCCCGACGGGTTCCACGAGCGCCAGGTCGACCGGTGGACCGCCTTCCTGGAGCGCATCAAGGGCCGCGAGCTCCCCGGCTTCGACGTCGCGGCCGCATGGCTGCGCGCGCACCGGCCCATCGACTACGTCCCCGGTCTCATGCACGGCGACTACCAGTTCGCGAACGTCATGTTCGCCCACGGTGCGCCCGCGAGGCTCGCCGCCATCGTCGACTGGGAGATGGGCACCGTCGGCGACCCGAAGCTCGACCTCGCGTGGGTCGTGCAGGGCTGGCCCGAGGACACGAGCGACGAGCGGTCGTTCGGGAGCTACGTCGACATGAAGGGGATGCCGCCGCGGTCCGCGCTCCTCCAACGGTACGCCGAGGTGTCGGGCCGGCAGGTCGACGACATCGACTACTACGTGATCCTCGCCAAGTGGAAGCTCGCGGTCGTGCTCGAGCAGGGCTACCAGCGCGCGACACCCGACGACGACAAGCTGCAGGCCTTCGGGCCGATCGTCCTCGACCTCATGAAGGGCGCGGCGGAGCTCGCGGAGACCACGACGTACGGGCGCTCATGACCGAGCCGGTGCTCGTCGAGGAGCGGCGCGACACGACGCTCGTGCTGCGCCTGAACCGTCCCGACGCGCGCAACGCGCTCACGCCCGAGCTGATCGACGCGTTGGGGCGCGCGCTCGTCGCCGCGGAGGCGGACCCGCAGACGCGCGCCGTCGTCCTCACCGGGACGGGTGACCGCGCGTTCTGCGCCGGCATGGACCTCGCGTCGTTCGCGTCGGGCGAGAAGCTCGGCGACGGTGGCGCGCGGCTCATGCGCTTCCTGCGCGGCGACATCACGGTGCCCGTCGTCGGCGCCGCCAACGCGACGGCCGTCGCGGGCGGTTTCGAGCTGTTGCTCGGGTGCGACGTCGTCGTCGCGTCGTCAGCGGCGCGCTTCGCCCTCCCCGAGGTGAAGCGCGGCCTGATCGCATCGGGCGGCGGCACCTTCGTCAGCACGCGGATCCCGCTCGCGGTCGCGCTCGAGCTCGCCCTGACGGGCGACCCGATCGACGCCGAGCGCGCCTACGCGCTCGGTCTCGTCAACCAGGTGGTCGCGCCCGACGCGGTGCTCGACGCCGCGCTCGCGCTCGCGGCGCGGATCGCGGCGAACGGGCCGCTCGCGGTCCAGGCGACGAAGGAGCTCGTGCGCACCGCGCCGACCGACGCCGCCCGCGCGTGGGCGCGCCTCGGCGAGTGGCAGCCGCGCATCTTCTCGAGCGACGACGCCAAGGAAGGTGCCACCGCCTTCCTCGAGAAGCGCGACCCCGTCTGGCGCGGCTCCTGACATGCGCGCCGCGATGTGCCGTTCCCACGGCGCACCCGAGGCCGTCACCGTGGAGGACATACCCGACCCGGTGCCCGGGCCCGACGAGGTGCGCGTCTCGGTCGCCGCGGCCGCGGTCAACTTCCCCGACGTCCTCCTGGTCGCGAACGAGTACCAGGTGCACGTCCCGGTCCCGTTCGTCGTGGGCAGCGAGCTCGCGGGCCGCGTCGACGAGGTCGGCACGAACGTGCGCGAGCTCCGCGTGGGCGACCGCGTCTTCGGCGCCACGATGGTCGGCGCGTTCGCGGAGAAGGCCGTCGTGCACGCGGCCGGGCTGTCGCGCACGCCGGACGGCGTCGACGACGCGTCCGCGGCCGCGTTCGGCGTCGCGCACCGCACCGCGTACCACGCGCTCCGTTCGGTCGCGAGCGTGCAGTCGGGCGACGAGGTGATCGTCCTCGGCGCGGGTGGCGGTGTGGGGCTCGCCGCGGTGCAGGTCGCGACGGTGCTCGGCGCGTCGGTGACCGCGATCGCGTCGAGCGACGAGAAGCTCGACGCCGCGAAGGCGTGCGGCGCGACCCGCACCGTGCAGCCACGCGCCGGCGAGCTGCGCGCGCAGCTGCGCGAGGTGCTCCCCGAGGGCGCCGACGTCGTCCTCGACCCCGTCGGCGGCGACGTCGCCGAGCCGGCGTTGCGCGCGCTCCGGTGGGGCGGCCGGTTCGTGACCGTGGGCTACGCGTCCGGCGAGATCCCCCGCATCCCGCTCAACCTCGTGTTGCTGAAGGGCGTCACGATCCTCGGCTACGACGCGCGCAGCTTCATGACGCACGACCCCGAGCGCGCGCAGCGCGACGAGCGGGAGCTCATGGACCTCCTCGCCGCGGGCGACCTGAAGCCCCACATCGGCGCACGCTTCACGCTCGACGACACGCCCGCCGCGCTGCGCTACGTCGCGGACCGCCGCGCGATCGGCAAGGTCGTCATCGACGTCCGCCCTCCCGTCACTCCTCGATGAAGCCGGTCGACTGCAGCGGGGTCTCCTTGCCGAGCAGGTGCTTGAGGACCTTGCCCGTCGCGTTGTGGGGGAGCGATCCGACCAGCTCGACGTGCGCGGGCACCTTGTAGGCGGCGAGTGACGTCGCCGCGAACGCGCGGACCTCGTCGGCCGAGAGCAAGCTGCCCGGACGGGCCACGACGTACGCCTTGACCTCCTGCCCGAGCGTCGGGTGGTCGACGCCGACGACCGCGACCTCGTCGACGTCCGGGTGCTCGATGATCCGGCTCTCGATCTCCGCGGGATAGACGTTCTCGCCGCCCCGGATGATGAGGTCCTGGCGGCGCCCCTCGAGGTACACGAACTCGTCGACGACGTGTCCGAAGTCGCCCGTGCGGTACCACCGCTCGTCGTCGAGGGCGGCGCGCGTCGCGTCGGGATCGTTCCAGTAGCGCAGGAAGAGCGCGGCGGTGCGGATGCAGATCTCACCGACCTCGCCCTCGCCGAGCGCGGCACCCGTCTCCGGGTCGCGGATCTCGAGCTCCACCGACGGTGCGACGTTCCCGATGCTGTCGGGGTGGTCGTACGTCGAGTCCGAACGCAGCGACGTGCCGCCGCCGTTCGACTCCGTCATGCCCCAACCGGTACCGAGGCCGGGCCGCACGTTCGGCAGCTTCTCCTCCAGCTTGCGCAGCAGCTCCGGCGGCCACACCGCGCTCCCGCCGCCGACGCTCTTCAGCGAGGACAGGTCGTAGCGGTCGAGGTCGGGCCACTGCAGGAGCCGCCACAACTGGGTCGGCACGAGCGACCATGCCGTCGCGCGGTGCTTCTCGGTCAGCTCGAGGTGGACGTCCTCGCGCCACCGGCCCGGCGGCGGGTACACGATCGTCATCCCGGTCGCGCACGCCATGACGAGCTGGCAGTTGAGACCGGAGACGTGGAAGAACGGCGACGCGGAGATCGTGACGGGGAGCGACGGCGGCCGCGAGGGAGCGCGACCGGTCGCGCGCGCGTGCCGCGCGATCCCCTCGGCGGCGCGCAGGATCGCCATCGACACGAAGTGGACGTTGCTGCGGTGCGACAGCAGCGCGCCCTTCGGCCGTCCCGTCGTCCCACTCGTGAACAGGATGAGGTACGGGTCGTCCTCGTCGATGGCGACGTCGGGGAGCGCGACGTCGTCCGAGTCGTCCGGACGGGCGCGTTCGAGCGACGCGAAGTCGTCCTCGAACACGACGACGGGCAGGTCGTCGGGGACGGACTCGCCGGCGAGCCGCTCGATGCGGCGGCGGTCGCCGAGCAGCACGCGCGGCTCGGTGAGGCCGAGCGCGTAGGTCATCTCGGGGCCGGTCCACCAGCCGTTCATCGCGACGGTGATCGCTCCGAGCGCGGTCGTCGCCCAGAACGTGACCGCGTACTCGACGCAGTTCGCGGCCGCGATCGCGACACGATCGCCCTTCGTGACGCCGTACGTCTCCTGCAACGAGCGGGCGACGACGGCCGCGTGCTCGACCATCTCCGCGTACGTCAGCGTGCGGTCCGGGAACACGACATAGGGCCGGTCACCGAAGCGTTCGGCGGCCGTCGTGAGGAGCTCGCGCAGATGCCGCGCGCGCTTCGCGAACACCTGCAGGTCGACACCGAGCACGTTCTCGGTGACGAGCTCGAACGGCGCGCCCGGCCCCGCGAGCGCCGCGTGGATCTCGTCGGGGAGCGTGCGGTCCGGCCAGGTGAGTCGCAACGTCGAAAGGCTCCTGGTCGGCGCGCCCGCGTCAGAGACCGAAGCGGCCGGTGAGCGTACCCGTCGCGAGGACGTGCTCCCGGATGGAGAACCGGAAGAACGCGTAGGTGCACGTCGCGCCGGCGTCGAGCTTCGGCACGTCGAGCGCGTACACGGTGAACAGGTAGTGGTGGGGCTCGTCGCCCGGCGGCGGCGCCATCCCGCCGTACTGGCTCTCGCCCCAGTCGGTGAACCCGAGCACGCTGCCGGACGGGCTCCTGCCCTGCGCGCCCGCGCCCGCGGGCAGCGACGTCGTGTCCGGCGGGAGGTTGAACAGGATCCAGTGCACGAAGCCGACGGTCGTCGGCGCGTCGGGGTCGTAGCACGTGACCGCGAGGCTCTGCGTCCCGTCGGGCACCCCCGTCCACGACAGATCGGGGCTGACGTTGTCCCCGCCCGCGTACGTGTGCGCGGCCGACTTCGGGATCGTCGCGCCGTCGTCGAACAGCGTGCTCGTGACCTTCAGCGTGTCCGCCATCGCCTCAGCTCCCTCGTCCGGATCAGCTCTCCACGATCTCGCTCGTCTGCACCACGGGCGAGACGTCGGTGTAGTTCGCGACGTCGGCCATGATCGCCGCAGTCTGGTCCGACCCCAACGCGGCCTGCACGGCGTCGTTCGACTCGAACACGAAGTGGACCGCGGCGACGTACGGGCCGTTCACGCCCTTGTCGATCTCCACCCGTACGGGATTCCATGCCTTCGCCGCGAGCGGGACGTGCTTGTCGCGGTAGTAGTCGTGGTCGAAGCGGGCGCCTTCCGTCGCGGGGTACAGCACCGAGAACCTGATCACGTCTCGCCTCCTGTCACGGATGCTTCGGGTCGGGGACGCCGGGCGGCGTGCCCTCGTGGTACTCCACGAGCTCGACGAGGTACCCGTCGAAGTCCTTCACGAACGCGATGGTGACGGGCCAGCGTTCGGTGCGCATCGGCGGCGTGACCGACTCGCAGCCCGCCGCGATCGCCCTGTCGTAGAGCGCCTGGCAGTCGCTCGTGTTCACGTACAGCTTCCACATCGCGGTGCCCATGTCGACGGGCTCGTCGCGATCGAGCCGCTGGGCGAGCTGCAGACGCGATCCGCCCTGCGGTGCCTGCAGGACCGCTTCCTTGACGTCGGGGATGTCGGTCCGGCTCTGGACCGGGATGCCGACGACACCTTCCCAGAAGCCGATCGCGCGCTCGAGGTCGCGCACGTGGATGCAGAACTGACCGAGGATCTGCGTCACCGGGATCGCTCCTGTGGGGTGAATTGCGCGCCCTGCAGCATGTAGACGGGCGGCGTCTTGTTCACGATCGAGTCCGCGCGGACACGCGCGCTCTCGGGGTCGCCGCCCGCGTAGATCCAGAACTCGTCGTTGCGGATGCCGTCGACCGTCATGTCCGCGATCTCCTCGAGCGGCGCGAACGTAAGCTCGCGCCCTGCCGCGCGCATTGCGGTCTCGACCTCCGACAGCGCGTCGCGTCCTTCCTGCGGCGGTGCGTCGTCGTGCGCGAACTCGGGTGGGCGGTTGCGCCCCGGGCGCCAGATCCCCGTGTTCAGCAGACCGGGCGTCCGCGTGGACGGGAGCATCACCGACGCGCTCACCTTCGCGTCGATCGCGCGCAGGCTGCCCCAGAGGCACTCGGTGATCGTCACGACGGCGGCCTTGGTCGTCGCGTAGATCGTGCCCGCGAGCAGCGGGACGAACGCGCCGTTCCCCGACGACGTGTTGACGACGTGACCCTCGACGTCCTGCTCGAGCATCACCGGTACGAACGCGTTGATGCCGTTCACGACGCCGAACACGTTGACGTCGTAGCTCCAGCGCCAGTCGTTGACGTGCTGCTCCCAGAACGGCTTCTGCGACCCGGAGCCGATGCCCGCGTTGTTGCACAGCACGTGGACGGCGCCGTACGCGTCGAGCGTCGCGTCGCGCAGCGCCTCGACCGAGTCCAGCAGCCGGACGTCCGTGACGACGCCGGTGACGTCGAAGTCGCGGCCCCGCAGCTCGTCGACCGTCGCGTCGAGCAGGTCGCCGTCGTTGTCGGCGAGGACGACCTTCATGCCCTCCTGCGCGAAGCGCACGCCCAGGGCCTTCCCGATCCCGCCGCCGCCCCCGGTGACGACCGCGACCTTTCCTGCGAGCTCACGCACGGCGTCCCCCCGAGTTCGGCCCGCCCGCGCCGGCGGGCGGCACAACGTATACAAGCCGATGGCTCCTCGGCGCCGGGCCCGTGCGCACGGTTCCGTTCGTCGTCGAGGGGGTACCGAGTCGGAATGCAACCGACCGAGCACGTCGAGCCGGTGACCGACCGCGCGGATGGCGCGCCCCGTTCGCGGTGACGTCGAGTCGGTGGCCGGGCGAGCTCCTGCTCGTCCGGCACGCGGAGAGCGCGGGCAACGTCGCGGCGGAAGCGGCGGAGGCGGCGGGCACGACGTGGATCGACGTCGCGGAGCGCGACATGGACGTCGGGTTGTCGGCGTGCGGCGAGGAGCAGGCACGCGCGCTCGGGAGCTGGCTCACGGCGCTCGGGAAGAGCACACCGACGGCCGTCGTCTCGTCGCCCTACGAGCGCGCAGCGCGGACCGCGCGGCTCGCGCTCGACGCGGGCGGGCTCCAGCTGCCGCTCGTGCTCGACGAGCGCCTCCGCGAACGCGAGTTCGGCGTCCTCGACCGGCTCACGAAGCACGGCATCGTCGAGCGGTATCCCGAGGAGGCCGAGGCACGCGCGCGAGTGGGCAAGTTCTACTACCGGCCGCCTGGGGGCGAGAGCTGGTGCGACGTCGCGCTGCGCGTCCGCAGCGCGATCGACAGCATCGCGCGCGAGCTCACCGGTGAGCGCGTGCTCGTCGTCGCGCACCAGGTCGTCATCCTGATGTTCCGGTATGCGCTGGAGCACCTGACCGAGCGCGACATCCTCGCGATCGACGCGCAGGGTGAGCTCCTCAACTGCTCGGTGACGCGGTACACCGCCGACGGCACGTCGCCTCCGCAGATGACGCTCGACTGCTACAACAGCTCGGTCGCGCTCGACGCGTCACGCGCGCCGATCACCCGCGAGCCCGATGTGCCCGTCGCGCCGCGCTGACGCCGTCCCCGTCACGTCGGGGACGCTGCGCGGGCTGGGCGTGCCGAGCACGGCGGCCGCGTCGTCGAAGCACGAGCGGGGGCGCGTGCTCGTCGCTGGCGGATCCCGCGAGACACCGGGCGCGACGCTGCTGGCCGCGACCGCGGCGCTGCGCGCCGGTGCGGGGGTGGTGCAGGTCGCGACCGCGGCGAGCGCGATCCCCGCGCTCGGCGTCGCGCTGCCCGAAGCGCGCGTCGTCCCCCTCCCGGAGACCGCGACGGGCGCGGTCGGTGACGGTGACGGTCGGCTCGAGGAGCTCGCGCGGGGCGCCGCCGCCATCCTCGTCGGGTCGGGCACGCTGGACCGTGACGCGACGCGTCGCCTGGTCGTCGCGGCCGTCGAAGGGCTCCGGAGCGACGCGACGCTCGTCCTCGACGCCGCCGCGCTCGACGTCGTCGCCGAGGAGCCCGCGCTGCTCGACGGCGTCGCGGACCGCTCAGTCCTGATCCCGAACGCCGGTGAGGCCGCGCGCATCACGGGTCTCGACGCGGCCGACGTCACCGAGGACGCACGCCGCGCGCTCGAAGCCGCAGTGAAGCTGTTCGGCTGCGTCGTCGCCGTCCGCAGCCCCGAGACGTGGGTGGGCGCGCCGGGCGCCGCGCAGTACTGCAACCGCGCGGGCCACCCGCTGCTCGGGGTCTCGGGCTCGGGTGACGTCCTCGCCGGGCTGCTCGCCGGCCTCGCCGCGCAGGGCTGCACGCCGCTCGTCGCGACGTTGTGTGCCGTGCACGTGCACGCGCGCGCCGGCATGCGGCTCGGGCGACACGGGCCCGGCGCGGGGCGTCTCGCTCGGGAGCTCCTCGACGAGCTGCCCGCGCTCGTCCAGCAGATGCGCTGATCGCGTCATCCGGTCGCGTCGACGGCGCCGAACACCCCCGCAACGTCCGACGACGAAGGGGGAGGGGAATGAGGTTCGGATCGGCGCGGCTGCGAATGCCGCTCGTCGCCGCGGTCGCTGTCGCCGCGGTCGTGGCGCTGCCGGCCACCGCGATGGCCAACGACGGTGGGCACCACGAGCACGAGGCCCGTCACCAGGAGGCGCGCGAACGCGAGCATCACCGCAACGGCACGTTCTCCGCGGACCTCGACCGGGTGAAGGACGATCCGCAGGCGTCGAACTTCAGCAACGCGAACGGCGACGTCCGCGCGCGGCTCGTCGGCGACCAGCTCGAGGTGTGGATGACGGTACGCGGCCTCTCGCCGAACCTCCCGCACGTCGCGCACATCCACGGCGTGCTGGGCCGGCACAACGTCTGCCCGCCGGCTTCGGCGCAGAAGCTCCCGCCCGTGATCGTGCAGGGGATCATCGACACCGTGCAGGGACAGCCGTCGTACGGTCCGATCCTCGTCACGTTGACGACGAGCGGCGACACCAGCCCGGGCAGTGCGCTCGACGTGACGCGCGCGCCGATGTCCGACGCGCACGGTGTCGTGCACTACCACCGTGTGATCACGCTGCCGCACCAGGTCGCCGAGGACCTGGGCGAGCTGCACATCGTGATGCACGGGCGCGACCTGAACATGAACCACACCTACGACGGCGTGCAGGGCTCGCTCGCCGCCGGCGTCCCGCTCGAGGCGGAGATGCCGGTGACGTGCGGCGGGATCAACCGCTGACGGCCCGCCACTCCGAGACGATCCGTTCGACGGTCGCGCCCGCCGCGTGCGGGCGCGACCGTCGCCATCCCTGACCGGCCCACAGGCTCATCCGGTGTGCGTCGCCGCGCGCGGCGGCCGCCGTGCGCAGCGGGCGGGTCGCCGCGTTCACCTGCGGATAGGCGCTCGGCGCGTCGGGATGGTCGACCATGAACCGGTTGACGAGCCCCCGCGCCCGGCGCCCGCTGAACGCGCGTGTGATGCCGGTACGGGTGAACGACGGGTCCGCGAGCGCGGCCTTGTAGGTCGGGTGCGCGCCGCTCTCGTCGCTGCGCAGGAACGCGGTGCCGAGCTGCGCGGCGTCCGCCCCGGCCGCGAGCACGGCGGCGAGGTCGCGCCCGTCCATGATCCCGCCCGCGGCGACGACGGGAAGGTCGGTCACCGCGCGCGTCGCGCCGAGCAGGGCGAGCACGCCGTAGCCGTCGTGCGCGCTGTCGTCGGTGAAGCCGCCGCGGTGCGCGCCGGCCTCGATGCCCTGCACGCAGACGGCGTCCGCGCCGGCCGCGGCCGCGGTCGGCGCCTCGTCGGGCTCGGTGATCGTCACGACCACGCGCGACCCGGCCCGGCGCAGCTCGGCGACGACGTCACGTGATGGGCAGCCGAACGCGAAGCTGACGACGGCGACCGGGTCCCGGACGAGCGCGTCGAGCTTCGCGTCCCAGTCGTCGTCGGTCCACGCCGGCGCGCCGAGCTCGACGTCCAGCGCCGCCGCCTCCGGTCGCAGCTCGTCGAGGTAGCGCGCGACGGCCGCGTCGTCGACGGGCGCGCGGTTCGGGACGAAGACGTTCACACCGAACGGCTCGCTCGTCAGCCGCCGCGTCGTCGCGATGTCGTCCGACATCGCGGCCGCCGTCTTGTATCCCGCGGCGAGGAACCCGAGCCCGCCCGCGTCGCTCACCGCTGCGGCCAGCGCCGGCGTGGACGGCCCGCCCCCCATCGGCGCCTGCACCACCGGATGGCGCACGAGCTCCCGGATCACGCCGTGGCGCGGCGCGCCGCCGCCGTGCACACCTGCACGCGGTGCTCGCTCGTGTGGCCGTCGGTCACCGAGGTGACCGTGCCGACCCGCTCCAGCATCCGCCGCACGTGGCGCGAATCCGTGAGCGCCACCGCGATGAACGTGTCGATCGCCACGTCGCATGCTCGCGCCGCGGCGAGCTCCAGCAGCGCGGTCCCGATCCCGTGCCGCTGCCACGCGTCCTCGACGAGCAGCGCGACCTCCCCGCTCGACCCCCGGCCACGGAACAGGCTCGACAGCGCGACGACGGTGCCGTCGCGGCGGTCACACGCCACCCACGACCATCGCGTCCCGTCGGGGTGGAGCACGTCGTGCAGGTGGCGCGCGGGCATGCGCTGCACGGGTGAGAGGAACCGCGCGTACCTGCTCGCCGGGCTGCAACGCTCGAACATCGCGACGAGCGCGGCCTCGTCACACGGCTGCACGGGTCGCATCGCGACGTATGACGGAAGGGTTCGCATGGGGCCAAGGTCCCTCGTCGGCGGCGACGCGGACAGTGCCAATTACGGGAGAGTGGTCCGCGATGGTCGCCGACGTGACGCGGATCACGCCCCCGCTTCACGCGGCGCCGTCGCGAGGTCGACGCTGTGTGACTCCCACGCCGACGCGAGCCGCTCGACCGCGAGCTCCAGCGTCTCGATCGGCTCGGCGAACGACAGCCGGATCGCGCCGACGTGGCGTCCGTCGAGGCACGCGGTGCTGCCGGCGGCGACGACGACGCCTTGCGCCGCGGCGACGTGCGCGAACGCGTCCGCGCGCGCGACGGGGATCTCGACCCACAACGACAGGCCCGCCGACGGGCGGCGCGCCCGCCACGCGGGGATCTGCTCGGCGATGAGCACGAGCAGGTGGTCGCGCCGCGCCGCCAGCGCCCGGCGGTGCGCCGCGAGCCACTCGTCGTCGATCGCGTCGAGCAACGCGGTTGCGACGGCCTGCGCGGGCGCGCTCGTCGCGAGGTCGTGCGCGACCTTGACGCGCGCGACGTCGTCGAGCAGTCGCGGATCGGCCCGGATCCAACCGATGCGCACGCCGGCCCACATCAGCTTGGACACGGAGCCGATCACGACGGCGTTGCTCGACCGCGCCGCGATCGGCTCGGGCACGTCGTCGCCGTCGAGGACGAGGTCGGCGAGCGCGAGGTCCTCGACGATCGTCACGTTCGCGGTCGTGGCGATCTCGGCGACGGCGCGGCGGCGCGCGGCCGGCATGACGGACCCGGTCGGGTTGTGTCCCGTCGGCATCACGTACACGACCGCGTCACCGCGGCCGTGCAGCGCTCGCGCGATCGCGGTCGGGTCGGTCCCGGCGTCGTCGACGGGGACCGTGCGCACGTCGTGTTGCGCCGGCAGGAACGCGGCCGCGAACCCGGGATAGGTCGGGCATCCGGCGACGACCGTCGTCGCGCGCGACACGAGCGCGCGCCCGAGCAGCGCGAGCGCCTGCTGCGCGCCCGCGGTCACGAGCACCTCGTCGGGCCCGGTCGGGAGGCGTTGCCGACAGGTCAGATGGTCGGCGATCGCCCGGCGGAGGCGGAGGTCGCCACGCGGGTCGAGCCCGTGACCCTCGGGTGCGCGCGACCCGGCGTGCCAGTCCACGGCCGGGAGGTGGCCCGCACCGGCCGGCACCGACAGCGAGAGGTCGATCGTCTCGCGGTCGGCGGCGAGCCGGCGGAGCAACAGCGACGCAACGCCCGTCTCGGGGTGCGGTCGCGTCCACGGGGGCCGCCCCACGACCGAGGTGCCCGCACCCTGGCGGCGCACGACGACACCCGCCTCGACGAGGTGGTCGAACGCGACGACGACCGTCCCGCGGCTCACGCCCAGCGACTCCGCGAGGCGTCGCTCGGCGGGGACGCGCGCCCCCGGCGCGACGGTCCGCTGCTCGATCGCGTCGAGCACCGCGCTCGCGATCCGCTGGTGGCGTGGCCCGGGTCGCGACTGCCAGCCGTCGAACACGACGCGGGTCCACCAGACGAGGTCCTGGTCCACTGGATCAGAATGGCACTGTCGCGTCGGTGGTGCGAGACGGCATGCTCGCGAACCATGGACGCCGCACCGACGCTCGCCCGCCGGTTCTGGGAGGCGATCGAGCCCATCCACGCCGTCGTCTACTTCGCGCCCGAGACGACGGAGGCGTCGAACGCGCTCGGCCTGCGCGGGTTCTGGATGGGCTACTTCGCCGCGCGCGTCGCGCCGCTCGGGCCGTTGAACGCGGAGCCCGTCACCGCGATGACGTTCGGGTTCCGGCCCGGCATGGTCGCCCGCGCGATCCCCGACGCGTGGGCGCGCGCCACGCCCGCGGCGGTGCTCGAGACGCGCGTGCGCGTCGCCACCGAGCTCCTGTGCCGGTACACGGCCCGTCGCTTCACGCGCGAGCTCGCGGAGCTGGCCGAGCTGCTGGCGACCGCGGTCGACGGATGCCGGTTCGAGGGACGCCCCCTCGCCGCGGGGTGGGCGTCCGTCCCGGTCCCCGACGACGTCGTGACCCGCGTGTGGCTCGCGACGACCGTGTTGCGCGAGCACCGCGGCGACGGGCACGTGCTCGCGGCCGTGTCGCTCGGGTTGCGCGGCATCGACGCCGTCCTCACACACGTCGCGACCGGCGTGGTCAGCCGCGAGCGCATGCAACCGACGCGCGGCTGGACCGACGACGAGTGGGACCGCGCGGTACGCCGGCTCGAGGCGCGCGGGCTGCTCGATCGCGACGGCCGATTGACGAAGAGCGGCGGCGCGCTCCGACGCGAGCTCGAGGCCACGACGGACCGTCTGGCCGCGGGACCGGTCGAGCGGCTCGGCTCGACCGGGATCGAGCGTGCGATCGCGCTCGCCGCGCCGATCAGCCGCCACCTGATCGACGCCGGTGCCGTACCGGTCCCCAACCCGATCGGAGCGCCACGACCATGACCGACGTGATCGGCGACAAGGACGCGCGCCGCTGGGCGCAGCAGTGGGCCGACGAGTGGAACCGGCACGACGTGGACGCGGTCCTCGAGCACTTCGCAGCCGACGTCGAGTTCACGTCGCCCGTTGCGGCCGCCGTCACGGGCGACCCGGTCGTGCGCGGTCGCGACGCCTTGCGTGCCTACTGGACCGCGGCGCTGGCGCGCACCCGCGACCTCCACTTCGACGTGGACGACGTGCACGTGGGCGGCGGTTGTCTCGCGATCCTCTACCGCAACCAGACGGGACGTCGCGTCACCGAGGTGATGGTGTTCGGGACCGACGGCAAGGTGACGCGCGGCTACGCGCTCTACGCGCCCGCGTGAGTGTCACGGAGGGTGTGCGCGCGCCTGCAACACTTCTGCGGTGCACGCGTCCCGCCCGCTGACCACGCGCGTCGTCGTGCTGCTCGCGGTGACCGCGCTCGCAGCCGTGCTCGCGGGAACGGGTGTCGCGGGCGCGACGCCGCCGTCGTGGCCCACGTATCACGGGACGCCCGACCGCAACGGCGATCCGGGCGCGTCACCCGCGCTGCTGCCCGCGAGCCCCGTGTGGTCGTCGCCGGTGCTCGACGGGTTCGTGTACGGGGAGCCGCTCGTCGTCGGTTCACGCGTCTACGTCGTCACCGAGAACGACACGTTCTACGCGCTCGACGCGACGACCGGTCAGATCGTCTGGGCCACGCACGTCGGCACGCCCGTTCCGCTCGCCCTGCTGCCGTGCGGTGACATCGACCCGCTCGGCGTCACCGGCACGCCTGTCATCGACACCGCGACCGGCGTCATCTACGCGATCGCCGAGCAGCGGTACCCGACCGTCCACCACGACCTCGTCGGCATCGACACCGCGACCGGTCGCGTCGTGCTGCAACGCAGTGCCGACCCGCCCGGGATGACGGCCGTGACGCAGCAGCAGCGTGCCGCGCTCGCGATCGAGGGGAGCGTCGTGTACTGGGCGTTCGGCGGTCTCGACGGCGACTGCGGCGCGTACCACGGCTGGGTCGTGGGCTACGACACGAACGCGGGCGGCGCGCTCCACTCGTACCAGGTGCCGACAACACGCGAGGGGGCGATCTGGGGCACGTCCGGCATCGCGCTCGACGGCAGCGGGAACCTCTACGTGACGACGGGCAACGGCGAGAACGGCGTCGGCGACCCGTACGACCGCGGCAACTCGCTGATCCGGCTCGACGGCTCGTTGCACGAGACCGGCGCGTGGGCCCCGACGAGCTGGGCGCTGTGGAACGAGCAGGATCTCGACCTCGGCTCGACCGGGCCGCTGCTCCTCCCGAACGGCGAGCTGTTCGCGGTCGGGAAGCAGGAGGTCGGCTACCTGGTCGACGGCTCGGCGCTGACCGAGCCGGCCAGCATCGGTGACGGCTTCGCGAATGCGACCATCTCGATGCCCGGGTGCTTCGCGTTCGGCGGCGACGCGTACGACGCGACGACGTCCACGATCTACGTGCCGTGCGTCGGTGGCACCCGCGCCGTCCACGTGGACCTCACCTCCGCGCCGCCGACCCTGACCGCCGTCCCCGGATGGCAGGCACCGTCCGGGACGAGCGGCTCGCCGATCGTCGCGGGCGGCGCGGTCTGGGTCGTCGACTACGACGGCGGCACGCTCTACGCGCTCGACCCGTCGACCGGAGCTGTGGACGCGAGCTTCGACATCGGCCACGCGCGTCACTTCACGTCCGTCGCCGCGAACGGCGGGCGCGTGCTCGTCGCCGGCGACCGGACGGTCTTCGCCTTCGCACCGAGCGCGACGCCGCGCGCGACACCCGTCCTCGGGTACGTGCTCGACGCGTTCGGCGGCATCCACGGCTACGGGGGCGCGCCCGCGCTGGCGACGACGAGCTACTGGCCGGGCTGGGACATCGCTCGGGGGATCGTCGTGCTGCGCGACGAGACCGGGAACCCGACCGGCGGGTACGTGCTCGACGGCTTCGGCGGTGTCCACCCGTTCGGCGACGCGCACGCGGTCACCGTCACGGGCTACTGGCGCGGTTGGGACATCGCGCGCGCGATCGTCGGGGACCCGTGCGACGCGACCGGCGGGCGCGGGTACGTCCTCGACGCGTTCGGCGGCGTGCACCCCTACGGCGGCGCGCCGGCCGTCACGACGTCCGCGTACTGGCCCGGATGGAACATCGCGCGCGGCATCGCGCTCGATCCGTGCACGGGCGGGTACGTGCGCGGTTCGATCGTCGACGCGTGGGGCGGCGTCCACCCGCTCGTGCAGAGCGGCCACACGATGCCCGCGACGCCGGGGACGTCCGCGTCCTGGCCGGGAGCGGACGTCGCGCGCGGCGTCGTCGCGACCGCGCTCGGCCAGGGGCTGGTGCTCGACCTGTACGGCGGGCTGCACGAGCTCGGTGGCGCGCCGAACGCGTATGCATCCGGCTACTGGGCCGGCCGGGACCTCGTGCGCGGCATCTCCGTCGTGAGCGGCGAGGCGGCGGGCTACGTCGTGGACGCGTTCGGCGGCATCCACGGCTACGGCGGCGCGCCGGTCGTCGGCGGCACGGGCTACTGGCCGGGCCGGGACATCGTCCGCGGCATCGGGTAGCCGCGCGCGGCCCGCAGCCGCGGGCCGCGCGCCGTCAGCCCGACATGCCGATGAGGTACGCCCAGAACTGGATGGCGAGCTTCTGCACCTGCGCCGCGTTCAGCGCGAAGTACTGCTCCATCGACTGCAGCAGCGGCAGCTCGCTCGGGCCCCAGCCGGTCGTGACCGAGGTCGGTCCGGTCGTGCCCGGCGGCGGGTTGACGGGCTGCGGTCCC